>CAZIYQ010000145.1:0-7053 GCA_964543505.1 uncultured bacterium
ATCTGTGAGAATCAGTGATTCTGACAAAGGAAGCCGCCCCATAACTTACCCCGTGTCATTTCGAACGCAGTGAGAAATCTTAAAACCCCAATTAGGATTTCTCCATCGCTACCCCTAACATTCGTTCGTGGCGGGCTTGCCCGACAGGATGATGTTCTGGCGGGCTCCCTCGAAATGACACGGGGTTCGGGGATTAGACTATTTACCCCGTGAAATGCGAAGAATGAGCAAATTTCACAGGGGTCTGACCTCACCCTAACCCTCTCCTCAACAGGAGAGGGAAACTTACCGGGGCTGTTGACAACCCTTGAAGGGGTTGAAAAATCCGTGAAATCGACGTCATCTGTAAGAATCAGTGATTCTGACAAAAGAAACCAGCCCTCTATTGCCGCACATTAGACACACACCAACTCTTTAATACATTTTTCCATAAATGATAATATTGGTAATTTTGTCATTATGAGAAATCCAAAACCAGTCAAAATCGGTGTTGTCGGAGTAGGCCATCTGGGTAATTTCCACCTCCAGCAATTAAAATTAATCCCGGAAGCTGAGATCGTGGGTCTGTATGACAGCGATTCCGGCCGAGCAGAACAAATGGCCAGGGATTACGGCATCAGCTCCTTTCAGTCAATGGAGGATCTGCTCGAAAACTGTGATGCCGCCGATATTGTCACACCGACCTTCACACATTTCGAGGTAGGGCAAAGAGCCCTCGATCGTGGATGCCATTTGTTTATTGAGAAACCCATCACTCAGACGATAGACCAGGCAAAGGCCTTGTTAGAGCAAGCGAGCCGGTCAAACAAATTGATCCAGGTGGGACACATTGAACAATTCAATCCTGCTTTTCGTGTGCTGGCGGATCAAGCTCTGGATCCGCGATTTATTGAAGCACACCGGTTGGCACCCTTTGTCAATCGGGGCACTGATGTTCCGGTTATTCTCGATCTGATGATCCACGATATTGACTTGGTTCTGTCAATGGTACCTTCTACCATCAGTGTCATTCGAGCGACAGGCGTCAAGGTAGCCTCACATTCTGTGGATATTGCCAATGCCCGCCTGGAATTTGAAAATGGAGCTATTGCCAATATCACGGCCAGCAGAATTTCAATGTACAAGATGCGCAAGCTGCGCATATTCCAGGAAAAGACCTATTTTTCCGTGGATCTGTTAAAAGGCATCACAGAAATTTACCGCGTTGCAGACCATGAACCCTCGGCCGGCCCCGATGAAATAGTCAAGCCTCTGGATGGAGATAATGGCAAGTATGTGGTCTATCGCAAGCCGGATATACCCAAGGGAAATGCCCTGAATTTGGAGCTGCGGCATTTCATACGATCCATACAGCAGTCCTCTCAACCCCTGGTAAACGGATATTCGGCCACGGCAGCACTGGAGGTGGCCATCCGCATTCAGCAAATCATCGATGAGCAGGCGAATTCCTGATACAAATGCCGACCGGAATCCCCTCCCCAAAACCTTCTTTTAACGGGTTTAGTATCCAATGAAATTCTTCATCATTGCAGGGGAACCTTCCGGAGATCAGCACGGGGGTCTGCTCATGGAAGCCCTCTCGGCCTTGAAGCCGGGGATTCGGTTCAGCGGCATTGGCGGCGAGACCATGCGCCGGGCCGGTCTGGAATCGCTGATCCCACTGGATCAGATGGCCGTCATGGGATTTGTGGAAGTGATCCGGCATCTGTTCTTCTTCCGCCGGGTCAAAGCCATGGTTCTGGACCACATCAACAAAACCAAACCCGATCGGGTGATCCTCATCGACTATCCCGGTTTCAATCTGCGTCTGGCCTCACAGATCAAACGCCGGTTCCATATTCCCGTGACCTATTACATCAGTCCCCAGCTCTGGGCGTGGAAGGCCAAGCGCGTGGAGCGCATCCGCGAGGCCGTGGACCAGCTGCTGGTTATTTTCCCTTTTGAAGTGGACTGGTATCGGCAGAGGGGAGTCACGGCCCGGTTTGTTGGGCATCCCTTTCTTGACGAATGGCAGCCCCGTGAGCAAAACGATTTGTGTTCCAGGATGGGCCTTGACAGCAGCAGGCCTGTGCTGACCCTCTTTCCGGGAAGCCGCCGGCAGGAGCTTAAAAGACATCTCTCAATTTTTTTAAATGCAGCGCGACTGGTTCAGAAGAGACTGGCCGCTGTGCAAATCATCCTGGGTCTGGCACCACAATTGGCCGGAGGAAAATTACTCGACGGTTATGATTTAACCGGCATAAAAGTGATACGGGAAAACTCCCGGCTGGCTTTAGAAGCTGCCGATTCGGCCATCGTGGCCTCGGGCACATCCACTCTGGAAGGAGCAATTTTCGGAACGCCCATGGCTGTGATTTACCGCATGTCGCCCATTTCGTGGTGGTTGACCCGTGCTTTCGTAAAAGTTTCTTTTGCGGGTATGGCCAATATTCTGGCCAATGATAAGATTGTCCCTGAGTTTTTACAAAACGAGGCTCGACCCTCTCTTATTGCTGCCGAGATCATTCGTCAGCTCACCGATAAACCCTACGCCGGGGTGATGAAAGCCAAATTGGGGAAGGTCAGAGAAGCTCTCGGCGGAAAAGGGGCCTCATCCAGAGCAGCCCAAGCCATTCTGGAGCATCAAAGTATAGCTGAACCAACAAAACATGAAAAATAAATTCTTATCCTACTTGGGGCAGACCCTGCTCACCCTTCTCTTTAGGCTGAATCGACTCGAAGTCAGCGGGGCCGAACATATTCTGAAAGCACAGAGCGCTGGGACCCCCATTTTACTGTGCACCTGGCATGGCCGGGTCGTTTACGGAGCCTACTGGATCTATCGGGCAGGGCTGCATCCCTGGACGGTTGCCAGTTTGCACGGAGACGGCGAGATCATGGCTCTCATCGTCAAACGCTGGGGCTATAAACTGATCAGGGGCTCTTCCTCAAAAGGAGGGAGATCCGTGATAAGAAAAATGGACGAAGCCTTTCGCAGTTCTGATAATATGGTTGCCCTGACCAGTGACGGTCCCAAAGGTCCCGCTCGTATTGCCAAGCCCGGGTCCATAAAACTGGCCCGGAAACACAAAGCCCGGATCATCGTCATTGCCGGGGCCTCTACAAAATACTGGCAATTCAACTCCTGGGATAAATTCCGTATCCCCAAGCCTTTTGGTACAGTGAAGATCCTTGTGGGGGCACCTCTGGAAATCCCTTTGGACAGGGATTTAAAAGCCGATGAGGAATCCAAACTCGTTTCCGATTATCTCAACCACTATCAGGATGAATGCGACCGATCGTGCCAGAATTCTTTAGCCTGATCCTTCTGCCTCTCGCCTGGTTATACGGCGGGATTATCCGTTGCCGCAACCTGTTCTATGATTGGGGGCTCCTGAAAAGTATCAGCGTTTCAGTTCCGGTCATATCGGTGGGCAACCTTAGTGTGGGCGGCACAGGCAAAACACCACTGGTTCGCATGCTGGCCGAAGAACTGCGCGAGCGGGGGGCGAAAGCGGGTATCGTGAGCCGCGGATACAAACGCACTTCAAAGAAAATGCTCCTTGTGCACGATGGGTCAAATCTGCTGACGGATGCGGGAGAGGCAGGAGACGAACCCTTTCTGCTGGCCCGGCAGCTGCAAAATGTGCCAATCGTGGTAGATAGTGAGCGCGAAAGGGGCATCCGCAAATTGCTGGAAACCAATAGTGTAGATGTTATCCTGCTCGATGACGGCTATCAACACCGCCGGGTCGCCAGAGATGTGGACCTGCTGCTTGTAAACAGCCGGGCACCACTCTGGCATTACCGCATGCTCCCTGCCGGCAGGCTCCGGGAACCCCTCAGCGGCGCAAAACGGGCTGCACTGCTGATCTACACCAAAACCAATGATCACCTGCTACCAGCCATCCACAGCAAAATTGCATTACAGACCACAGCACCAATAGTGACGGTGGGGCTACAGCCTGAACTCATCCGGTATTCCGCAGGTGATTTGCAAACTGTGCAGGACCTGCCGGTAAACCCCTTTGCCTTCTGCGGCATCGGAGACCCGGGCTCTTTTACGGCAATGACCCAACAACTGGGGATCCAGCCGGGGGGGGTACGGTTTTTCAGGGACCATCAGGTGTACTCGGAACAAGTGCTGCACAAACTGAAAAAGGAGATCAGAACTGCAGGTTGCGGGGCGATCCTCACTACCGAAAAAGATCTGGTGAAGCTGCCCGGGGATTTTCTGGAATCTTTTGAGGTGTTTGCGATTAGAATTGATCTCTCCTGGACGACACAGGGGCGGGAGACAATATCAGCGTTGCTGAAAAAAACAATGATTTACAAATCGGAGGAATTATAATGAAACACACACTCATTCTACTGGCAATCTGTGGGGGTATTCTCACGGCGGCCTTGCAGGTAAAAAAAATTACGGTTTACAATCAGGGCTGGGCCTTTGTTGAGGAGCATCGGAGTCTGACACTGGACAAAACCGGCGATGTAAGTTTCACTTTGACCGATCTGCCGCAGGAAATCGCAGCAGCCTCCGTCTCACTGAATTCGGAGACCATCCAAATCCTGACAAAGGAAATTGTCCGGCGGCCGGTGACAAAGACGAATCTGCTGAATGCCAATATCGGGAATACTCTGCGGCTGGTGCATTATGCGGAAGACGGCTCCATCGGCTATTCTACCACCGGACTTCTCATTTCGAATGATTCTTTTCCCATTTTCCGGATTGACGGCCAACTCGTACTGGACCCTCCCTACGAGGTGCTGTTTGATGAGATTCCGGCAGACCTTTCCAATAGGCCATATTTAAATTGTACCGGAAATACGCACAGCAAATACGGTGACCTCGGGATCAGTTACCTCACTCAGGGACTGAGCTGGTCAGCAGATTACACCCTGACGGTCACCGATGACAGCAGGGGTGAGCTGGAGAGCTGGTTCACGGTAAATAATGGCACCCGGCAGGATTGGAGCGCTGTGGACCTGACCCTGGTTTCCGGAAATCTGAATTTCAATGAAAGTGCTCCCAGGCCCGTGCTGAAGGCCATGGCACGGCAAAATGCGGTTGGAGCTGACTTTATGGAATCCAAAGCCGCTTATGAAATCGGTTCCACTGAAGATTATGCCCTCTTCAGACTGCCGGACCCGGTGACCCTGCCTCACGAAAGTACAAAGCAGTTCCGGTATGTCTCGGCGCAAGTCCCGGTTGTCAAAAGCTATCACGCCACCCATTCGCTGGGCTATGGCGGGAGAAATTCAACAGACGAACCCGTTCCGGTCACTGCCCGTATCACTTTTCCCGCTGCTGATGTGGGTGCCTTCAATCATCCCGCAGGGACGATCCGCGTTCTGGAAACAACCGAAGACCGCACTGTTTTTGTGGGTTCCGACCACCTGCCGATCATTCAGAAAGAGGGTGACTTTAAGATCAACACCGGAAAAACCATGGATGTCACGGCCAATTTCACCATTACAAGCTACGAGGTCTCCCGACGGAATTATGTCAATGAAATGACCGCCCGCTTCAAAAATGTGAAAGACCAGCCGGTGACGGTGGAATGGCTGGAATCTCTGAGTGGTGACTGGGAGATCGACAGCAGTTCAATTCCCTGGGAGAAGAAAGATGCCGCCACAGCCCGGATGCTGGTGGATGTCCCTGCCAACGGCGAGCAGGAAGTCACCCTGAAAGTGACCATCTCCAGAAATTGAAAGCCGGGACGGCAGCGGACCTGAACTCGTCACCGGCCAGGGTTGCGGATTATCGCCATATCATCTGGGACTGGAACGGAACACTCTTCGATGATGCCTGGCTCTGTCTGGAATCCATGAACAAGGTGCTGGCCCGGCGGAACATGCCGCCCCTCACGCGGGAACGGTATGTGGAGATCTTCGAATTCCCGGTCATCAATTATTACCGCAAACTGGGGTTTGATTTCGAACAGGAACCTTTTGAAATAAGCGGTTCCGAGTTTATCCGGGAGTACAATGCCCGGCATCATCTGCCCGGCCTGCAGGAGGGCGCCCGGGAGATCCTCAAGGCCATGGTGGACAGGGGACTGACCCAATCTCTGCTGTCGGCCCAACAGCAGGAGACCCTGGACGAACTCATTGATCACAGGGGGATCCGCAGTTTTTTCACCGGCATTATCGGATTGGATAATCACTATGCCTACAGCAAAGTGAAGCGGGGACTGGCCTGGATGGCCGCACTGCCCTGCACACCGGCGGAGGTTCTCTTTGTGGGCGATACACTGCACGATGCGGAAGTGGCAAAGGCACTGGGCTGCGACTGCATACTGGTCCCCGGCGGACATCAGAGCCCCGCACGGCTGGCCCGGGCGGGAGTACCGGTCCTCTCCGCCCTCCGTGAGGTGGAGGAGGTTGTGTGAGTTGATAGCTTGTAGCAGAAAGCAATAAATTTATCGCGTAAATGATCACCAAATCTCATTCTAAGCATGGTAAAAGCACTCCGGGGCAATCACTTAAAGATGGGAGAAAAGGCCTTTTAATCCTCCTGCTTCTTGCGGTCGCAGGGCAGTTCAGTCTCGCTTTTGAGCTGCGTGTCGGACAGGGCTGGACTTCGGAGGAGCTTCATGATCCACAGCATCAGTTCAGATATGAGGCCCATTATCACCGTAGTTACATCCTGGGTCTGGGCTTTGACGTCGCCCGGTTATCTCCGTCAACGGGGTTGGCCGCAAATCTCTATTTCATCCAGAAAGGGAGCGGTGGAGAGTTAATCGTTCGGGACGTGAACGGCGCTATTCTCGATCGCTTTTATGTGCAGGGCTACGGCGACTATTTAAGTCTGTCAGCCCCGCTGAAGATCGAGAGCCGGCAGCGCCACTGGGGCATCTATGCCCTACTGGGTCCCCGCCTTGATTATCAGATCAGCCGGCATATCATGCCTTTGGGGATCTCACCGACGTTAGTCGAAGAGACAGTCTATGCGGATAGTTTTCACCGCTTTGACCCGGGGCTGGATTATGGCCTGGGTCTGAGACTGGGCTTTTTCAGTATTGAGTCCACTCCGAAAAGGGTATAGCATTCAGTTGTTATAATAATATTTTG
>CAZIYQ010000146.1:0-7001 GCA_964543505.1 uncultured bacterium
AATTGTATACGAAATCAAACAATTATGAAAAAACGTTTTTGGAGCGGACTCATTACTATTAAGCAAATACTCAACTGATTCAATTTTGAACTCCCGAGTAAATACCCTGCGTTGTTGTTTCTCTTTCATTGGTTGCACCTCCGTCATTGTAATTTATGACTTAGCAAGGTGTCCACAAAATTAGGGCAACTTCAGTGTAAAACCACATGATATTTTTATGCAACTCCGCAAAAGTCAAGTTCTTTAAAATAGAAGTTATATCGTTTCAATATCGCTGCATAGCGATAAGAGACCTGGTTATATTAATTGGTTGTTCACTCAGTAGGCAACCCGCGGGCACAAGTTTTTGTAAGTCGTTGACAAGCAGAGGACCGCACACTACTTTGGAACCAGTCTCGTAAGAGGTGGAGGTTCGAGTCCTCTCCGCGGCACAGAAAACGCCCGGTAGCTGCTGTGTTATTGTATTACTGGATACAAGAGTCTTTACCCGCCGTAGTGAAACGTAGGCGGGCTCTCCGCGGCACAGAAAACGCCCGGTAGCTGCTGTGTTATTGTATTACTGGATACAAGAGTCTTTACCCGCCGTAGTGAAACGTAGGCGGGCTCTCCGCGGCACAGAATAATAAAGCCCTGTAAGTATGTTACTTACGGGTTTTATATTTTATCAGAATGGGACGTGTATATGAATATGATATAAATGGGACATTTTGGGACATCTACGGTAACTAAATAGTATTACGTAAAATTGACGATTCTCGCACCGTAATGTTCAGGAATTAAAAGGGAAACACACTATTATAGGGCATGAACCTACCCATTAGATTGGGCCACCTTCAAAGTTAGAAATCAGCCCTATAATTAAAGAATAAATTTTTGTCAAATCAATTCATATTTGGTGATATATTGATATAGCATGGTATATTATCATCCTATTACATGGAGGAATATCATGATTGACAGGTTTATTGCCGATAAAATAATGTCTGCTCTTTCAGATCGACCTGCCGTTTTCATCAGTGGTGGAAGGCAAACCGGAAAATCAACACTGGCACTACATCTATCCCAAACCAGGCACCCGTCGGTTTATTACACTTTTGATGATCTGG
Source organism: uncultured bacterium (assembly GCA_964543505.1). GTDB lineage: Bacteria > Fidelibacterota > Marinisomatia > SCGC-AAA003-L08 > JACNLC01 > JAADGM01. Next base: position 1,107 of record CAZIYQ010000146.1, read on the forward strand.
CTGAATACAGTCAGGCGAAATCGGACCCTGCAGGATTTATTACTGGCTTACATGAAAATGTCATCTTAGATGAGGTTCAGCGTGTCCCGGAATTGATTCATCCCATCAAGGCTGCAATCGATAAAAACCGCACACCGGGTAGATTCCTACTGACCGGTTCAGCCAATATTATGGTCTTGCCTGAATTATCAGATGCACTGGTGGGCCGCATGGAGGTGATTCCACTGGAAACCCTGGCAGTAGCTGAAATCCTGGGTAACAGTGGCAATAGCATCGATCTCCTATTCTCAAATGAACCTATAAAGCTGAAAACCAGCCGGATTTCAGAGAACGATTTACTGAATTTGATGACGATAGGAGGGTATCCCGAACTTCAGAAGATTCGGTCCAATCGCCGCACTGCGTGGTTTGATTCCTACCTTTCCACCATTATACAGCGAGACCTGCGGGAACTCTCTAACATTCAGGGATTGGCAGAACTACCGCGTCTGCTACGGATCCTTGCAGCACAGACGGGACAGCTGCTGAACTTTGCCAGTCTGTCGCGCAGTACAGGCATCGAGCAGAAGACCCTGAAACGCTACCTGACACTGCTTCAGGGATTGCACCTTATCAGCTTGCTACCCGCCTGGTATCCCAATATTGGAAAACGGATGATCAAGACTCCAAAGCTGTACTTCAAGGATACAGGTGTGCTGATTCATTTGCTAGGACAGACAATAAACAAGCAATCCGATCAGTTTGGTCATGCCTTTGAGAATTTTGTTCTTATGGAGTTGACAAAGCACGTGTCCTGGAGTCATGCAAACCCAATGATTTATTACTACAGGACTGCGGGAGGTTCGGAAGTGGATATCATCCTTGAGAATCCGGATGGACGAATTATAGCCATTGAGGTAAAAGGTCAAACCACTCTCAAAACTGAGGCTGCAATACCAATGAAGAATCTGCGAGATCAGATAAAAGAGAAGTTTTATAAGGGGATCATTTTGTACATGGGAGAACGGGTGATCCCGGTTGACCAGCAGATTCAGGCAGTACCAGCTGGTTGGTTGTTTTCAGCATAATAAATCATTGGGGTTCTCCGCGGCACAGAAAACGCCCTGCAATTGCCGGACTTTTTAGTGAAAAATGAGGAGTTATATTCTGTTTCGAGCCAGCGCTCCAAAGGGATCCCAGGGCGGCAGTACTACGGGTTCCGTCTCGTAAATGGACAGAATCTCATCAGGCAGGTATTTTTTATCGATGACGATCTCGTACAGAAATTCATCAAACCAGTCATCGGTCATGAGAAAATATCCCTTGTCACCCCGCTTTTCTCCCCAGCTGTTTTCCACGCGCCATTTGGTGGATTTTTCATTCACAATATTCACTCCTGTTAAAAGCATGGCGTGGGTCATCATGCTGTCGCCATATTCCAGTTTACTGCCTTTAGCCAGGGTGAATTCCGTGTTAAACAGGAGTGGGAGGTCGTAGAGTTGCGTATCCATCACCCCCAGATCCGGATGGTACATTTTCCCCACATCACAGCCGAACCAGACCGCTTCGTTATTGCGGATGGAGGTCATGGCGAATGTTTTCAGCATATCCGAAGGCATGTTGATGTATTTTACGATTCGTCCCTCTGCCACATTGCCAAGATATTGAACCGTGTAGAGAGTGTTGAAGGATTTATTCCTCATAGGCGCATTGATCAGACAAATTTTTTCTTTCAGATCCACTCCAACCGTTTCACAATAAAATTGCAGGGGTGTCAGTCCTGAAAACCGGATGAAATTTTTATCCTTATCTCTGATCTGCCAATCAAATTTTTCCGGGGGTGTGCCCAGATTCATGCACAACAGATTATAAATGGTCTGCATCATGGCCGGTTTCTGCTTCCTCAATTGAGTGACGGATTGTCCCTTTCCAGAGCCGCTGCGTAAGGTTTTGGCAAATTCGCGGAGTTTGCAGGAGATAATCCCGTTCATATTGTGGGAATTACTGCTCTGCGTCGATTCCGGCATGACGGACTGGGGAACGGCTCCGTATTTTTCCAAAAGATTGACGAACATATCCCATTGCCCACCATCCTGAATCGGTTCGGAGAGCAGGAACATGACGATACGGCTGTCTAAGGGTTCATTCAGGGTCAGCAGAATGTTCTCCAAAAAATAATTGGCCTTTTCCAGCTTATCACAGAACATAAAGTAATTTTGCGAGAACTCAAAATTCTCAAGCTTGAATTTGGTTCCCAATGCCAGGCGCAGAAGATTCAACCCGGCAAATCCCCAACATCTGCCACTGTGTTTCTGATCCGTGATTTTCATTTCAAGTTTCACAGTATCAGAGTATTGATGGTCCACGACCCGGAAGGCATCCCAATTCATCGCCACATCTTCAAATTTTCCAGTGGTGAGAGCGTTTCGGGTTAGCAGATGCCGTGGTTCAGCAGTAAATTCTCCCCTGAATTGTGTTATTTGCTCGCTCGTAATCGAATTTGACATCGTGGATCCCTTTCGTCTTTATGTTATTATCGTCGTAACCAGAGCATGTTTTCTTTGAATACGTATGGAAAAATTAGGGGGATTCGTCGATCATTTTACAATAATCAAATGGAATTATTATTTCTACTATTGGGCTTTTTTCTCTTAATACGGTGGCTTATTCTTCTAATGAGTGACGGGGCGGCCTCTTCGTCCGATTTAAGGGAGGCTTACGAATCAAATCACGTTATCGGCATTTGCCGGAATGCGAGAGGTCTTCTATCGATAATCATTAAGTTAAAACCCATGTATCTCCATTTTCAGGGACAACTCCGCATTTCAATTCAAAGAGTCAAAATCTATGTAAATTAGATATTGAATGTCTAATCTGTGTGGTATAAGGTGTAAAATCGTCAGATCGATGCGCATCAGCCCTGGCCTTACTGTTGGCGGGACCGGCACTGTCGCTGCCGAATATGCTGGTGATCAGAGGTGTAATGGGCACAAAGAAAACGGTGATCTTGGTTTCATTGGTTGTTTTTATGGCAACATTTACCGGAATGATTTATGAATTTTGTTTTAATCCCCAAAACGAATGATAAAGGTTTTAATTCTCTGTACAGGCAACTCCTGCCGCAGTCAGATAGCCGAAGGGCTCCTTAAGTCATGGGATGAGCAGTTGGAAGTTCACTCGGCGGGCACACAGCCAGCGGGCGAGGTTCATCCAGTAGCGGTCAAAGTGATGGAAGAGATTGGAATTGATTTATCGAACCACTCCCCTAAACTGGTTGACCGGTTTTTGGATCAGGAATTTGATTATGTGATCACGGTCTGTGGCCATGCCAAAGAAACCTGTCCAATGTTTTCGGGCAAGGTTGGGCATCGCCTGCATTTGGGCTTCGATGATCCTGCAGAAGCACAGGGGACTGACGAAGAAGTCCTGGAGGAATTCCAGAGAATACGAGACAAGATCAACGAAAAATTTCTGGCATTTTATTTTACGAAAATAAAAGAGAAGTAATATGATCAAGATTGAGGTTCAGTATTTCACTGGCTGTCCACATTCGGATGAGATGATTGCCAGGGTTAAAAAAGCTTTAGTAAAAGTATAGATAGCAACTGACTACCGCGAGCGCTTGATTGATACCCCGGAACTGGCCGAAAAATATAAGTTCCGTGGCTCCCCCACTTTGCTGATTGATGGAGAAGATATCGAGGGCTTACCCGAACCGGGTAAAGGCAATCTCTCTTGTCGATTTTATGCCGATGGAGTACCCGGAACGGACCAGATTCTTCAGGCAATTTTAAATAAACGATAGGAATAAGGATTGGTATGACCCGTGTTTTAAAAAAACTAAGTTTTCTGGACAGATATTTAACTCTTTGGATCTTCATGGCCATGGCCGTTGGGGGGGGGGGGGGATCCCAAAGAATCCGGAAATTTTAAAATGGCTGGGGGGGGAATGACATGAGTAAATTTATCTACGTTTTGATCACCCTGATGATAATTGGCTGCGGAAACCACAGCAATCATTAAATTACAGCATGTCCGGCCACCGTATTAATTCACTAATGAGCAACACCATCCTGCATGGGTTTGTTGCAGTGCTGTTAATGTTCGGCTGGCTGTATCCGGTCGAGATCAGTGCTGGCTGGTTTTACGAGAACGGTCAAAAATTCTTTGTCAAAGGGATTGGATATGAAACTCACGCCAGACCCGGTCAGGTGCCCTGGGTTTACGAATTCAATCCTGACCTCATGGCCTTCGATCTCCAGCGTATCCGTCAGGCAGGCTTCAATACGATACGAACCTGGGGAGCCCTCAGTCCAGAAGAACTGCAGGTCGTGGAAGCATCCGGCTTGAAAATTCTTTTCGGGATATGGATTGACCCCGCCGCTGACTATGGTGATGCGGATTTTGTCAATGGCGTGGTGATGCAAGTGGAAAACATACTGGCCTACACCAACAGCTCTACTGCAATTCTCGGTTACCTGATCATGAATGAACCGGGAGTGGAGAATATTTCCGGGGCTGGCGCTCTCCCGCGATTGAATTTATGGCAAACGGTGATCGATTTGATACACAATCTGCATCCCGGTGTAGCTGTATCCTTTTCCAATTCAGCCGTTGGCGATTATATCGATATGGGAATTTTCGATTTCTCCGCCTACAATCTCTACATTTACAATCCTGTGACCGTTAGTGATTCTCATGGCTATGCGGGATTCACCGAATTTCTAAAAACACAACGTGCCCTGCAGATGCCTCTCGTGGTGACGGAATTCGGCCTTTCGGTTTCCCCCGGCGGACCAAATGATGACTATGGCTACGGAGGCAACACGCCTGAACAACAAACACAGGGCATCCTGCAGATGTACCGCGGCCTCATTGATGGGGGCGCACAGGGTGGCTGTGTCTTCCAATACCACGATGGCTGGTGGAAGGCCGGCAACCCGGATGTTCATGACCCGGATCCCGAAGAATGGTTCGGGTTGATCGAATTCCAGTCTGCATCCGACTCCATCGGTACACCCCGGCCGGCCTGGTGGGCTTTGAGCATTTATAATCAGGCAATCGTCACCCTACCCGTCAACGGAGAGGTCTATGCAGATGCCATTCCACTGGAGATTTTTGCCGAGGATGCCGTCAGTTCCTTTGCGATCTATTGGGATGGTTCCCTCCTTTTGCAGAGCCCAATTGAGTCCTATTATTCTGGTGATCTGACCATCGAGGGACTCCCGGAGATACAGGACCTTGATCTGGATTTTATTTTTTACAATTCAGCGGGGCAGCCGCTAAAATTCGAAACCATCACCATCTTGCATGCTGCCGAATCCCTACAATTCCCACAGCTATCCCTTTCATTGGATTCAGAGCTTCTAACTCCCGGTGAGGCGCTACTACTGGAAATACAGATTGCGGACAACTCTCCTTTCGATATCGCCGATGACCAACTGGATTATGTTTTTCATCCCCATCAGGGATTCAGCCCGGGAGAGGCTCGCTCTGCCCTTCTCGATCCCGGACTCGAAAACTGGGATATTTCAGATTCATTTTTCATTCCGTCCCCCTTTTTTGTGGGGACTTTCGGGACTGGTATTACGGCCCGATACGGTGGTTTTGCAAAACGGATTTACGATCAGCAGATTGTCATTTACGGCGATTGGGCAGATGCCTTTGCCATATCCCAGGAACCGGATAATTTGCCTGACTTAAATGGTGATCAGGTCGTAGATGTGCTGGATTTGATGATGGTGGTTTTCTACAGTCTTGGGCAGATACAGCTCTCACCGGAGCAGATAATAATGGCCGATCTAAGCCAGGATGGTTTGGTGAATGTGATCGATGTCGTGCTGATGGTGCAACTGATACTGAACAGCTAAGTTCTATTAAACACAGCAATAGTTATTGTAAATTACCTGCATGAAA
>CAZIYQ010000147.1:0-6918 GCA_964543505.1 uncultured bacterium
TTCGATTAAAAATAATGGACAACTCATTCATCAGGGCAATGTTAACATCCCTTTGCGTATTTTCAATCACTTTGGCGGCTTCTGCAACTTTTATGGAGGATGCTTTGTGCACTCCGGCTTTAACAACTAATTCGTAAACTTTTGCGATTACCTCAAGAGCTTCCTCATCACAGCCGGATACGATCTTGACAACGTTGGTCAATGTGTGCTTTGCGTCCCCCGGATTGATTCGCTCTGGTGAATATCCAACTTTGAAATCTTCGTTGAAAGTAAGACCGGAATATTTTTCGAGCAGCGGGATACAATCCTCTTCCGTAGCACCAGGATATACAGTTGACTCAAAGACAACATAGTCTCCCTTTTTAAGGATCTTCCCAACGCTGATCGTCGCAGATAGCAGAGGTTTTAAATCCGGCATATTATGGTCATCAATGGGGGTGGGCACCGCAACGATGTGGAAGGAAGCTTTGCGAAGCTCTTCAGGATCAGTAGTAAAAAGAATGTCTTTCTTTTCAAAGGCTTCACCAGGGAGTTCGTTGCTGGGGTCAACATGATTTTTCATCATATCGATCCTTTTCTGGCTGATATCAAACCCTATAACTGAAATTTTAGAAGCAAATTCGAGAGCTATGGGCAATCCGACATATCCCAGTCCAATGAGCGAGAGCCGCGTCTCTTTTGCAATAAGTTTACAATAAACAGTATCCATTAATTTCCCATCAATAACATTAGATTTCATGATAAAACAATAAGGATGGAAATCTCCATCCCCGAAAAGTTATTATGGTTTTGGGTAATTTATGGAACGAAAAAGGTTGCTATAAAAATTAATGTCTCTCGGCAGAAATCTTCACCTGCTGATGATGATCCCGACAATTACAACTACGTCGAGGACATCGATGCTCCCATCTTGCGTGATATCTCCGGCCCAGATCTGGTATTCCGAGGGCTGCAGACTGCCGATAATGATCCCGACGACGATGACAACATCCAGCACATCAATGGTGCCGCTCTGATCCACATCGCCCAAAGTCCCGTAAATGCAGCTGCCGTCATCCACATTGGCATCCGGATTGAAATTGAGCGCTTCGGGATCCGTACAGCCGGGAACAACCTCTCCTACGGTGAGCAGAAATACTTCGGAGTCACTTAACTCACCATCGCTCACTTCTACGGTTATATGTGCGGTCCCGAACCATCCCAGCGCTGGTATCAGGCTCAATGTGTCCGTGGCAACAGATACCATAACGCTATCCTGATCGCTGATAGCACTGAAAATCAGATGCCAGTCATCCACATCGGTGGCTTCCAAAATCAGTTGTAGAGTCGAATCCTGCTCAACGAATTGGTCACCAATTTCATTGAGAACCGGAGGATCATTGATCTGTGTCACATCGATATAGACTTCCAGCGTGTCCCATGACTCTTCATCCGCCGCTATGACCGTAAACAGTCCATAGGGGACGCCCTCTGGCGGTGTTCCCCAAACACTGTCGGCTTCAGCAGTAACCCAATCAGGGAGGCCTGTGTATTCAAAAGTGATTACAGGGCTGTCCGGATCGAACACTTCTACCTGATAGGTAAACGCCTCCTCCTCTGTTGCATGGATCACTGCTGGCGATATAATTTGAGGAGCAATATTATAGTAACTGATAATCTGGAAATTGACACGAACACTATCCGCACAGCCAGAGGGATCTGTGACTTTAAATTGGACCAGGCTGTTTCCTTCTTCATACGAGATCTGCTGAACAGCGGCATAATGAATTTCCGGATTGATGGTGATCGACAGATCGAGGCCTTCGATTATTTGAGTACTCCACTGCAAGTCTCCCGGTGGGTCCTCTTGATCAAATACATACTCATCGAGAGGTATTTGGAGCACTTCCTCCATTCCGATCGGGTAACCAGCAGGGAAATCCTCGATCATGGGTGGATACGCATTTATATACATATCGACCTGATTCACAGAACCGGGATTTCCACTGATCCATTGCACACTGCCGACGGTCTGCGCAGATTCTCCATTGATTTTGAATGTGATGAGATCGCCCTGATTGGCACCTTCATCAGCTTCGGTCAGCGGGTCATCCCCATAGACATGCAGGTAACCAAACTGGCCGGTTTCATTTACGATGAATTGGCCGCATAAAACACCATCTTCGTCGAAGGCTTGGATCAAGTCACCTAGTACTGCCCTGCTACAGCCGGAATACAGGCGTGTCCCGTACCAACTGGACCAGGTATTGGTTGGGACCACATCTTGTCCACTAAGAACAGTGACTGTCCCAATCAAACAGATGTAGAGAGTTATCATCCTGGATAATTTATTCATTTTATTTTTCACCTGTGAAGTGTTGTGCATCCGATGAATTATTCATTCAGCGAACCGTCTATTATCAAAATATCTTTAGCTCTAAACTGCACCCTCCGGTTATGTCTGAATTATTTTAACATCACCATTTTCTTCACCGACGTAAATTGTGGTGCCCCATGAGAATCATAAACTTCTAATCTCATAAGATAAACTCCACTGACAACCATCTCTCCCCCATCATTCATCCCGTTCCATTCGGCTTGATAGGTTCCCGGACTCATGTTTTCATTCAGAAGGTCTTTCACTTTCTGACCGAGCACATTACTTACAGACAGGTGTATTCTGCCCTCTAGAGCCACATCTATTGTGATATGTGTCACAGGGTTGAAGGGATTAGGGTAGTTCTGATGAAGGGCGAAAGCCTGAGGAATATTCTCACCGGTCGAAGTATCTTCAAAGATCAGATTCACCTGCTGGATATCTCTCGACCCATTCCATTCCGTCACCGTGTCTGCAATCCAATTACCGCTGCGAAAAGTGATTGCCTCCTGACTTTCAGCACCCTCATCGATTGAGGTTGCCGGGTCGTCACCATAGACGTGAATGAAACCGAACTGCCCTGCTTCTGTAACCGTAAATCGCCCGCACAGAATATCGTCCCGGTCATAGGCCTCGATAATACTGCCTTCGGGAATTGGGCTGCCATTCAACGATGCCTGACCGTAATAATCACTCCACCAGGGAGTTGCCGGCAGCGTGTTTTCTGAAAACACCGGTGCAATGGTTTGTGAGGGTTCCCAGGTTCTGGAGAGCAACTCAACACCGTGGAAATAGTAGTTCAAATCATCATACTGGTTCATTCTGATCCAATACCCAAATCCATTTTGGAGTGCGAGTAAGTCGTTGAACTGACTCCCGGGAACGAAGATCTGGGCCCCCTCGTCAAATCCACCGACGGTGGTAAAATGACCTTGAAGGGTTGAAAGGGCATCCGAGACTTCTATGGGGAATTGGGGCAGATAGGATGTAAGATTCCAGCCGGCCTCTAAAGGCAGAACCGTATCTTCATGATTCAGAGTTCCGGAAACATTCAGCACATCCGGAGTATCCATTTTTATCCAGTAGCCATGAATCCCGTCCATCATCAACAGATCACTGAACTCCGGTAAGGCCGGGTCATAGGTTCTGGCACCTCCGAGACCACCATCCTGCCAGTTCAGATCAAAACTGCTGACCTGCAGGAAATTACCCTCAACCGATTGCAGAACCGAGTCAATGGCCGGGATATCAGGCTCCAGATCCATGGAAATCAGATTCCAGTTATCAGCAAGAGAAAGAATGTCTTCTCTGTCTGCATTCAAATCGATATTCAGGATGGCATTATTGGTGGTCCACACCGGATTGTCCGGGCCGTTTGTTTCGGCAGGATAGCCGTTAATGAGAAATGTTAACACTTCTCCCGCTTGAGCTCCCTCATCCTGGTTTGGTGTGGAGAGATCATCGGCATAGACATGTAAAAATCCATAGGAACCCGCCGTGTTAACGGTGAATTCACCACAGGTGATACCGTCAGGGTCTGCCACGGTGACCACATCTCCCGGGGCTATCAGATCGCCATCAAAAGTTGAGTTCGAACTGTAAATGTTTACATGTTCGCTTGTGGGTAAGATCGTGTGAATGCGATTCAGAACCCCATCAACATTTGCGGAGCTGACCGATTGTCCTTTGATCCAGCTGGGATAATATCCCGTTGCATGGGCTCGCAGATCATAAGTATCCACAGGCAATCCATAAAAGGAATAAAAACCATCTAATCCGGTAGTAGTTTGGGTCAGCAGACTATCCGGAGTGTAGACCTCAACGGAGGCCAGGCTCGTCAGCACGGACCCGTCCGTTTCTGTAAGAGTACCGGTGAGATAAGAAGTGCCTTCCGCTACGACGGTGAGACTCACTGCAATAACACTCTGGGAAAGCTGCGGATCATTGGTCACTAAAACCAGATATCCCGTATAATTCCCAACCGCCAGGGCTTGAGCTGAGACGATGACGAAAACAACATCCGATTCTCCCGCCTGCAGGCTGCCATCGGGATACGACACATTCAGCCAGGGGACATTACTCAAATCATCATTCCCGGAAGTCGATTCCCGCAAGGCATAATATAAGGTCTCTCCACCGGTATTTCTGATCATGATACTGCGGTTTTCCATTAACCCCACCGGAATTGACAGATTGATCCCGGCCGGCTCTACCTCGGCAGAGGAGGGATTGGCAATGATGATACTCGCAGCAGATTCAACTGCATAGCCATTTTCTCCACCGGAACCGATATCATTACCATCCACATCTGCATAGGTCCATTCGCCGTCATTAAACTTAAATCTGAATGCATAATCAAAAGAACCCTGTGCCTGGATTGTCAGTGTCGAGACATATTGATCCAGTGTATCGATATCGGAATAATACAGCGCATCCTCCCATACCCAGTCGGAGTTGTAATTCGGCAGTGTTCCGGCAGGACCGTAACCCAATTGGGAGAGCAGGTTTTCTCCCTGTCCGGGGGTCACCGTAACACCCTCCTGATATACCCGGCCATAAATATTATCTGTCTCAAAATTGGGTAAACCAATCAGACTGATGGGGGGTCCGGTTTCACAATAATCTACGTACAAATCCGGAGGAGGAACATACTCAGAAACGGCTATTTCATCCAGCCACCAGCCATCAAAGGTCTGTGAATAGTCACCCCAAGAACCGACCTGATCCCTCTGGTCATCCACCACAAATCTTAAACGCACTGCAGGATAATTTGAATAGGCAGAGAGGTCGATTTGCACAAACTGCCAGTTAGCGGTTTGAGTCCCGGTAATAGTGTAAATTTGGGCCCAGCTCCCGGGCAGGCCATAATTTGTTGAAATATAGACTCTGCCGTAATCATGTTCCGTATTATAACTACCATCATCATATTTAAAACTATACTTTTCCCAGAAGGTCAGCATGGGTTGAACGGCAGCAGTGAGATCTATGACGCCTGCAGTGGTCAGACTGGTAAAGGAGTTGGGATTGTCTCCACCGATCCCGCCGCCTGATGGCAGATAATTCCCGGTAGGTGAATCATGAATGAGGTTCGGTTCACTGTAACTATCACCGGATATTATTTCCCACTGACTCGTATGCCATAAATTTCCGCTTCCCCCATCGTCAAAATTATCTGAAAAGGGATAGGGTAATTGGGGGGTCTGTGTCTCATCGATAGTGACATCATCCAAATACCAGCCATCGCTGGTCGTGCTGGCATTTGATACCATTCGCCAGCGAAGATAGATATCACTATTTCCTGCCCAGGGTGTCAGGTCCGTCTTAATCCGCTTCCAGTTCGTTTGAGTGCCGGACCAATATCCCAGAACCATCCAATTACTGTTATCGTCGCTAATTTCAACCCGGCCGATATCCGCGTTGACTTCTGTTCCGTATTTTATCCAAAAAGACAATACCGGCATCAATGCCCCTGATAGATCGACCTGTAGTCTAAGGGCTGCGTCTGTGTTATTGGCATAATTCCCGGCCGGACTGTCTGTCCAGGAATTTACTCCGGAATGGGCATAAACATCTGTGAGTCCCCAGGGTGAATCATTAAACCAGTTTGAGAGACCCGATTCCATGTCATCTTCGAAGGGGTAATTTGCGATGATCGTTCCATTTATGACCTCGATATCATCGATGTACCAACCATCCATCTGGTTTGCACCGTCGGAAACGACCCTGAATCTCAATCCGATAGTAGCACCAATATAGGCAGATAAATCGATCCTTTCAACATTCCAGGTGTTCTCCACACCGGTAATCGAATCAATGGTCAGCCAGTTTGTACCTCCATTCGTACTGACTTCAACGAGTCCATGATCAACGCCGCTTTCAAAGGACTCCCGATGCCAGAAGGTCAATATGGGATTGGCGCTACCCGATAAATTTATATTGGTTGTCAGAACCGAACTCGTATTGGGTGCATAGCTGGCGGCGGGACTATCAGTCCAGCAGTATAAACCCGAGTGAGCATCCGCCATGGTTCTGCCCCAGGTGTAACTCCATTGCCAGTTACTTGTATCTGCCGATGCCTCTACATCATCGATAAAAGGAAAGTAAACCGTTGGGACCGCGTATCTGGCGGTAATCACATTGCTGCCAAGACTGGGCGTAGATAGAGTATCCAGTACATACATCCTATAGTAAAATGTATCCGGTCTGGTAATCATATAGAGGTCATGGTATTCTGTAGTGGACTGATCTGAAATTGACATAATCATCTCACTGTTACGATCGATTGAAGAAGATGTATTGCGATATATTTCGTAATGATCAAAATCAGTATCCGTATTCAAATTCCAGGATAGGTCTGCTCCATGCATTGTCACCGCCGCAGCTTCGTCAAGCACAGGGAGAAGCGGCCTGTTTTCCAACCTCACATTGTCCAGCCACCAGCCATCAAAGGTCTGTGAATGGTCACCCCAAGTACCGAACTGATCCCTTTGGTCATCGACCACAAATCTTAGCCGGATACCCGGATTTCCGGAATAGGCATCCAGATCAAGCTCGATTTTCTG
>CAZIYQ010000148.1:0-6842 GCA_964543505.1 uncultured bacterium
CCCAATCAGCATAATGATTGGCGTAGGAATTCAATACACCCTGAATGGACAATCCTTTAATTGGAAATATAGAAGCAGCCAGCGCAAAACTTTGCTGGGGCATATCACCAACTTTCAGACCTTTGACAGCATACACATATTCTGTTGATGTCCCGGCGGAGTAGTTTTTGTAATCGCCTTTGGCATCACCAACATATTCCCATTTCCCTAGGGAGAAAGACGCATCAAACCGTACCATAGGCATTGGTGTGTAGGCTGCTTCAAGCTCAAAGCCTGAGTGTGTCTGATCAAGACCTTTTAGGAAAATGATATCGCTGTCACCGCTGGAACCCTGTCCCGGTTCGACATTTACGGTTACGGTCCTGTCTTTCCACTGCGTGTTGTATAAGTTGGCTTTCACAGCAACTTTCCCATCATACGAATGATAGTTCAAACCACCTTCAACACTTTGGAATATCTCGTTAGCAGGGTCAGAGGCGATCGTCCCGGCCACATCATCAATAACAGCATCCAGAATTGGGACCTTCTGCACATAACCTAAATTGGCAAAGACGTCAATGCTGCTGGTTGCATGATACATTCCACCACCCTTGACCTGAAAAGCGGAAATAGAGCTCGGGTTTAAAGAGAGCTCATGACCCGTGCCATCGTTAGTAAAATGATCCACAAATGTATATTTTATGGAAGACCATCCCAGCATAGCATAAGCAGAATACTGGTCGGCTTGATACTCACCTTGACCGAAGAGGCCTACCCAATCAACCGTATTGGTATTGTGATAAGCAATGATATCACCCAGTTTTTTCTTTTGTGACCAAGGTGTTGTATCAAAATCATTGCCGGTATAGGTATAATATTGCCCCCCCATTAGATCACGAACTTCCCGGGCATGCTCAATTTCAGCGGTTCTCCAATCCAGACCGACCTGGAATTTAAGTTCGCTACTGTAGTCGTAATTCAGCTTTGAGATGGCACCGATTGTCCACTGACGGTTAATGCTATTTCTCAGAATGCCTACAGATTCACCACCGGCTGCATCTCTTGCAATGGCGTGTTTATCAACGTAAACGGTGTCATCAGGACCGGAGTTATATTCAAGTAAAGTATTCCAATCCCTAGTCCAGGGTGAGCTACCATAGTAGAATTTGTAATTCTCACCACCCAAATTGCCATCGGCATCCATTGTTGGGATTCTACCATAAGTTCCGGTACCACCACCTGACCCGCCTGACCAGTACACAATTGATGATAATCTCATTTGTTCATTTAAAGTAAGGAACCAGTTGAGATTAACCAATGGTTTATGAAAGAAGTTTTCTCTCTCATTGAGGTAATCAGGACTATGGCGATCAGTGTTCCCGGATCCAAACAATCCCCCTTTGCCGTACATATACCAATATTGTTTTCCATTGTAGTTAGGATTAATTGGAGACCAATTTTGATTGAATGTGCGTCCCACGACACCACCTGCATCATTAGAGAATTTTGCGAAATATTCTTCCCAGTCACTGGTGCCATCGTCGTTTGAATCTGTGGTTTTCATTGATTTATCGACAATGGTCTGGGCAAAAGACTTGTCATAAGCAGCTACATTCTGCTTGTAAAGGTTTTGACCATGCCGTTGAGGTGCACCAATTGCATATACCTCAAAACGATTATTCTCATTCATGGCATAGCTGGCGCCTAGATAATAAGCCCAGGCATCGGTCCATGTTTTGTCGATAACACCATCAGCAGTTTTACGAACAATGGATGCGCTGAAAGCATACTTATCCTGAATAAGACCGGTGTTAAGACTAAACGTCGTTTTGACAAAATTACCCAACCCCATTTCACGTTTGAATTTCGCACCGCTGGAAAGGGCCGCCGGGTCTGTAATGATATTCATGGTTCCACCGATGGATGGTGTGGCCAAATTAACAGCACTCAGTCCTCTCTGCATTTGGATAGAGGAAGTTGCATCACCAACTCCATCCCAATTGGACCAATAGACCCAACCATTTTCCATATCATTTTGAGGAACACCGTTGATCATAACAGAAATATTCCTTTGGTTGAATCCACGAACATTGATTCTCGCATCGCCAGCTCCGCCACCCTGTTGAGTGGCATACACGCTGGGTGTAATATTCAATGCCATGGGAATATCCTGTGACCCCAGACGGAATTCCATATCGGCCTTATCGATTTGTGAGTAGGCGACAGGTGTATCCCTAGTGGCTCTTGAAGCCAGGACTTCAAGATCTGACAGATTAAGCGTTTCGATGGTCAATACAAAATTAACATTTTTTATTCCGGCCACGGCAACATTTTTGGTGGCTTTCTCATAGCCAATCACCGTTACTGTGATTTTGTAGGTTCCATCCGGTACATTGGAAATCCGGTACATTCCGTTAGCATCGGTGGCAGCGCCAAGCTGAGTGCCTTCGACAGTAACATTTGCACCTTCCATGGGACCTCCATTATCGGCTTCTGTAACCTTACCCGTTAATGTGCCTGCGTATAAGAACAGCGGCAGTGTCAACAACAGCAAGGTCATTGCTTTAACAATACGTTTCATGTAATCCTCCGTTTTATTGTGTTAGATAGAGTAAAAGCTAAAAACTCAAATTTAAATTTTAGTTTGAATGGTAACAGTTATGCTCAAAAAACAGTAACGGAAATTATGAATCTTTTACCAAACCCTCAATGGAATATTTTTACTCCGGCATTTTTTTTAATGCAGATTGTTTTTAAGATCGCCCCGAGTTTTTAATAGTGAATTTGGGTATATATCAGAGCAATGCAGGATTTTATTAACCACACGGTCAATAATTTTATTGGACTGTTAACCAAATGGTCAATAAATTAAACCCATGGGCAGACCCCGGAAATCAGATACCACAAATGATCTCGAAATGAAAGATCACATTCTTGAAGTTGCAGAGAAGATATTTGCCTTGAAGGGCTTCTCCGCCACGACAACCCGTGAAATTGCCGCACGGGCACATTCTAACAAAAACCTGATCTTCTATTATTTCGGCAGTAAAGCCAATCTCTATACCGCAATCCTTGAGAAACATATCTCTCCTGTTTTTGACGGTCTTTTGAAGATTTTAGCCGATGAAGACAGCCTGGATAATAAAATCGATTCGATCATCGATACGTATTACAGAACCTGCGCTGCAAATCCGACCATTCTTCCACCATTGCTTGCAAGAGAACTTGCAGCCGGTGCCCCGTTATTCAAAACATTCATTGAAGGCAAGGTCGATGCCATCCAGCCGCTGCTGTCTAAAGCCTTTCAAACAGAAGAGAATTCTTTCAACACCTTTTTTAAACTCACCAATATCATCGCTGTGATCCTCTTTGCTTTTTTAATGCGGCCCGTGAGAGATATGATTGCGGATCATATCCATATCACACCTCCGGATGAAAACTATATCCGGGATCAAATACGACAATTTACAAAAAATGGAGTCCTCAATTGAAAAGCTGGCTATCCAATCAGGCGATCAATCATCCAGTCAGAACATTGGTTCTCATGCTGGTTCTAACTTTCGTAATTGGTATGGGTGCAAAATGGATCATTATCGATGACGATATCATGAAAATGATCCCGGACACGATGGAATCCCGGCAGTCGTGGGATGCGATTCTGGATGAGTTTGGCAGTCACGAAATGATCTTTATTGCCATGGGTGAACAGGACCGCTCCATTTATAATGAATCCCTGCTGGCAAAAATATACCTACTCAGCAGTGAGCTCCAGGCGATTCCCGAAGTTGATGATGTGATCAGTATCTCCACTATTGACCGTATGGATTCAGACGATGGGTTCATCAATATCTCCGATTTACAGCCCTCAGCAGACCTTCAACCTGATGAACTCAGCGAGATAAAGTCATATCTTGACCGGCACCCCGATATGAAAGTCAGGCTGGTCTCTAAAAATGGTGATTACGCCAATATCGTGGTCATCCCGGTAGCCGGAGTTGACAACAACACTTTTCGTAATGTCGTGGTAAAAGCTCTTGAACCTTTCCGGGGGCAATTTGAAATGCACATCGGAGGGCACGCCTACCTGACGGGAACAATTCCGGTGCTCATCCGGGATGACGTGATGAAACTGATGCGTGTGGGGATTCTGATCATGACCCTGATCCTGCTGGTGAACCTGCGCAGTTTTCCTGCTGTTGGAATGGTCTTTTCCGTCATTCTGCTTTCTCTGGCAGCTATGATGGGTTCCATCGGCTGGCTGACGCTGTTCACAGGGGCAGATTCCTTTCATTTTTCAATGTTAAATACGTCAATGCCCATCATCCTGCTTACCATCGCAAATTCAGACGGTGTCCACATCCTCACAAAGTTTTTTAAGGAACTCAGGATTTCCGGTCACAAAATAGAGGCCGTAAGATCAACGATGCGCACCCTGCGCCAGCCTGTCTTTCTCACAAGTTTAACCACCGTTGCCGCATTCCTCACACTCATCAGCTCTCCCATCGAACAGATGGTGGGCTTTGGTGTGTGTATTTCTGTTGGCATCATTTGGGCCTGGTTACTTTCTGTCACTTTCCTGCCGGCGCTGATCACCCTCAAAAAATGGAACCTCACCTCAAAAGCCGTTTCGAGAACCAGCATCCTTGAAAATTTAGTGGACAACTTTGGAAACCTCGTTACTCATTATCCCAAAAGCGTATTGGGTGGCGGCGTCCTCATCGTAGTGATAGGATTAGTGGGGCTGCAGTATTTGAAAGTCGAAGCCAATATCGTGACTTTTTTCAAACCCGGCACCGAGATGCGCGATAGTATCGAGTTTATTGATCGGGAACTCACCGGGACCATGGACCTCGAAATGCGCGTAGAAGGCGACCTGAAAGATCCCGAAGTGCTCCACCAAATGGATGACATCCAAAATTTCCTGGAGCAGAACCCAGCCGTTTCGACCACAATTTCCATCGTTGACATCATCAAACAGATGCACCGTACCGTCATGGATGATGATCCGCATTACGAATCCGTACCGGACAGCCGGGAAAAAGTCAATAATCTGTTCACGCTCTATGCCATGTCGGGAGATCCTGATGACTTTAGTTCTATGGTGGATTATGATTATCAGTCCGGCGTCATCACCGCTCTGATGAAAAATATCTCCACTACTGAAATTTTGAAATTTATCAAATCCATTCGCCACTTCCTCAAAGAGCACACCGATGACCGTCTTCATCTCACGGTTACAGGTATGGTGGTGATCCTGAAAGACATGGTACACCTCATCATTCAATCTTCTTTTATCAGCATAATTTCATCAATTGTGATCATATTTTTAATCCTCTGGATTGCCTTTCGCCGCGCCATGTGGGGATTATTATCAGTTATTCCTCTCACAGCGGCGGTCATCCTGAATTTCGGTTTTATGGGTCTTGCCGGGATTTACATCAGCCATATCACAGCCTTATTATCGTCGATTATCATTGGTGTGGGAGTGGATTTTGCCATTCATTACGTCTCACAGTTCAGAGCTCTCATGTCGAATGGAATTACACCGGATAAGATCAGTCAGGAGGCCATCAATGATGTCGGTTATCCCATCATTCTGGATGCTGCCTCGAACATGGGATTTGGTGCTCTGCTGTTTTCGTTTTTCGTTCCCATCCAGTATATCGGAGGATTAATGGTTTTTGCCATGATCTCAACCTCTATCGGCACTCTCACTTTACTGGCGGCCCTGGCGGAATTGATGAAATCCAAATTGTTTACACTGAATGTATCCACATAAATTCCCGGGACTGTCACAACTGCGGAACATCGATTATGCCAATCATATATCAGAATTTGAAGGAGAAAAAATGAAACCATATTTCAAAATGATCATGCTAATGTTTTACTGCACCGCCCTGTTCGGACAGACCGGCTATGAAATCGCCAAGGCAGTGGATGACCGCAAAGCCCCGCAGGACATGACAGCTGACTTGAAAATGATCCTGACCAACAAACGCGGAAAGACGCGCACCAATGTGATCCGCTCGGTTTCCAAGGATGATTCCAAAAAGCAGATCATCTGGTTTTTTGCCCCTGCTGATGATAAAGGTGTTGCTTTCCTTAAAATTGAACATACGGACAAAGATGATGAGATGCGGCTCTGGCTGCCGGCCTTCAAGAAAGTCCGGCGGATATCTGCCTCTAAAAAAGGGGATGCTTTCATGGGTTCCGACCTGAGCTTTGAGGACATGACCTCGAGAGAACTGGAGGATTACGCTTATAGGTCGCTGGGTGATACGCTCCTAAATGGTCAGGACTGCTATGTCCTCGGGATTACCCCCAAACCGTATACCGATACCGAATACAGCCGCCATGTGGAGTGGGTCACGAAAGACAAATATCTCGATATCCGTGGAGAAAGTTACGACAAGGCCGATGAATTACTGAAAATTCGTACTGTGGATTATGTGGAGCAGGAAGGCTATGATGTCCCCACCCGCATATATGTAGAAAATGTCCAGAAAAAACACAATACGCTGCTCACCTTTGAGCATATCGTCTTGGACAGTGCTGTCAAAGATGATCTGTTCCAGGAAAAGAGTCTGAAGCGTTTGCCTAAATAATGATACATTGGAGCCGACCATGGTATTAACCCTTATTATAACCTTCAGTCTGTTGGGCAGTGTGGCATCCATCCTGGCAGCAGGTGCATTTCTGTTGTTCCCCGAAAAAATCAGGATTGACTTTCTCCCATCAGTGATCAGTTATGCTACGGGAACCCTGCTCGGGGCCGCCTTTATCGGCCTGATCCCGCATGCCGGTGAAACCATCACTCCCATGAGTGTTTCCACAACGCTACTGGCCGGGATCGTGGGCTTTTT
>CAZIYQ010000149.1:0-1106 GCA_964543505.1 uncultured bacterium
AACCTGCAAGCAGGCATCATGTTTGGCGCTATCGACGAAGTGGAGGGTATGCTCAGCAGGATCGTCAAAGAGACAGGCTGGCCGAAAGTAAAGGTTCTGCTCACCGGCGGATTCAGCGGAATGATCTCGAAAGAATTGTCAGTTTCACACACTCTGTCACCGGATCTAACCTCAATCGGCATGCGGCTGATTTATGAGGATGCCAGATCAGAGAATAAATAACACGGTGAACAATGATACAAAGGAAGATAAAAAATGCCCAGCTTTGCCAAAACATTTATACTGGTCTGTGTGCTGATGTTAGCTGCCATCGGACAGACAATGCCAGAAGCAGCACTTCAACCCCCCGATTTCGACTCGATGTGGGACTATAACGATCCTGCTGCAACAGAAAAAGTTTTCCGGGAGCTGCTACCCCAGGCAAAAAAATCCAAAAACAAATCTTATTATGCCCAGCTTTTGGCACAGATCGCCAGAGCCCAGGGATTGCAGGGAAATTTTGATAGTGCTAACCTGACTCTTGACCGCGTGCAAAAGATGCTGTCCGATGAAATGCTCGTCGCCCGGGTACGGTATCTGCTGGAACGTGGCCGTGTTTTGAATTCCAGTGGATCACCCGAAAAAGCTGCACCCATTTTTCTTGAGGCGTGGGATCTGGCCACCGCAAGCGGCAAAGATTACTGGGCCGTCGATGTCGCCCACATGCTGGGAATCGTTGAGCCTCCCGAAAAACAACTGTATTGGAGTTTGCAAGCGTTGGCGATCACGGAGAAGACCGCAGACCAACGTGCCAAAGGCTGGCTGGGTCCGCTCTACAACAATGTCGGCTGGACATACCACGATCTCGGTCAGTTTGATACGGCACTGGTTTATTTTCAAAAGGGTCTTGAGTGGCGCGAAAAAACCGGCGACATCCAGGGCACGCTCATTGCCAAATGGACCATTGGGAAAACCTATCATTCTCTCGGCAGAGTAGAAGATGCGCTGGAATTGCAGCAAGATCTGGAAAAAGAAATTACCGCCAAAGAACTTCCAAAGGATGGCTATGTCTATGAGGAGCTGGCTGAATTATATTTGCTGAAAGAAGATTATACCCATGCTCGTAA
>CAZIYQ010000149.1:1206-6838 GCA_964543505.1 uncultured bacterium
ATGAGGAGCTGGCTGAATTATATTTGCTGAAAGAAGATTATACCCATGCTCGTAAGTATTTCAAACTGGCCTATGATATTTTATCACAGGATACCTGGCTGCAGGAAAATCAGCCGGACCGGCTTGCCCATTTGAAAGACAACGGCGAATAGGAATTCGCCCGCCGGGCTGCGGCCCTTATTCTTCGAAAAATTGAGGTTTAAAGCCTTTCAGCATTTTATCCGGGGCTACTTTTTCGGTCAGCTTTACATCCTTTGGGAGGAGAAATTTTTCAGGTGGAATTTTAACCACATCCTGGATTTTTACTGCTCTGACCTCCTGTTTCATCCCCATGGTATTTACAATTGATTTCAGCACAATCCCGTTCCATATCCAGGTTTTACTGTGAAGGGCTTCGTTACTCCACACCTCACATTTTTTATTTAAATATTCCTCTTCTCCGAGAAGTTTTCCACCCATTGCACTCATCATTTCACGGTTCTGTGCTACCAGGTCTTTATTAACCTGTTGCATCGGATTCGTTATAAAAACAGGGTTCGGGATTTTTGTTCCACTATTAGTACCAAGGTCAATATTATAAATCCACTCTCTATCCATGAGAGTGAGTGTGTTCGTTGTGGTTGACAAACTACCGAAAGCCAGCGAAGTTTGAGAATATTTTGCTTCCCGGAGTCCGTAATCCTCAAAGTACAGCGTTTCTTTACCGGTTTGCATGCCGTCTAGCTCGAATTCAACAATACAGGATTTAATAGGATAGCGATGATGGATCATGGAATCCGGTTGAGCTGATTCTTCAGCCGATAAAACAAGTCCACACAGGGCGATTAGCATTATTAATTTGTTAAGCATTTTTATCTCCATGATTCTTTGATTATATTCTTTATAGGATGTGTAAGTTAACGGTAGTATTAATTCCTTGCCAAGCCTTAACACACTTTTTCGATAGTCAGTCGAGTTTAAAAAAAGCCCGACATTTGCCGGGCTTTTTTTAAACACAATTTGATTTAAGCTATTTTATATCGACGAGTTCGACCTCAAAGACCAATGTTGAATTGGGTGGGATGGGACCTGCACCACGTTCGCCATAACCCAGATCGGGGGGAATGATAAGTGTCCTTTTGTCGCCTTTTGACATTGTCAGAAAGGCTTCGTCCCAACCCTTGATCACTTTGCTCTCGCCAACAGGGAATTCAATAGGCTGACCTCTGTCGTGAGAACTATCGAATTTTGTGCCATCTTCAAGGAGACCTGTATAATGTACAACCACGGTCTGTCCTTTCTCTGGCTTTGGACCGTCACCTTTTTTGTGAATGATCATGCGTAAACCCGAGTCAGTTACGATTTCTTCACCGGGTAAATCAAAATCCGGATCAGTAAAAGGAGCCTTGATCTCATGTAATTCAACTTCAAAAGTCAGGGCTGCATTAGGCGGGATCACATTCCCCGCACCACGTTCACCGTAAGCAAGATTCGAGGGAACGATGAGTTTACGTTTTCCGCCGACTTTCATGCTACCGACACCTTCGTCCCAGCCTGGAATGACTCTCCCGGTTCCAATGGAGAATGTGAAGGGGGTTCCTCTGTCCACAGAGCTGTCAAATTTGGTCCCATCTTCCAGCCAGCCGGTATAATCTACAACGACGTTATCACCTTTATTCGGAATTTCGCCCGTACCTACGACCAAGTCTATATATTGTAATCCTGATTCTGTTGTCATGATTTCTCCTTCCGTATCTGCAGGCAATGCATCTTCCGCAGACGGTGTGGAGGCCGTATTGTCCTGTGGCACTGTTTCAGCTGAAGCAGTATCCGCAGCACCATTTGTCTGACCGGCATCATCCTGTTTTTTCGAACAGCCGTTAAGCACAAAAGATATTCCTACAAGAATTATTATTAATAATCTAAATTTCATTTAAGAGCTCCCATTTTAAGTGCGGTAATTTACCGGTATTCATCAACCACTTTTAATGAATAATTCGGGTGCTGAATTTTATATTTTTAATGAAAAGCCTGCCGATCAACCCCATGAACATTGATAAATTAAGCTATGGAAAAAGAACTGAAAACCGCTCGCTTGGCCGCTCTTGAAGCAGGAAAAAAACTTCTCTCTTATTACAAGCACAAATACGAAATCAAGCAGAAAAGCTACCATAACCCGGTGACGGATGCTGATCATGCCGCCAATGACCGGATCAAAGAAATATTACTCAATGAATTCCCCAGCCATGGCTGGCTTTCCGAGGAGACGATTGATTCGGCAGAACGGCTGAACCGGGAATTTGTTTGGATTATCGACCCCCTTGACGGAACAAAGGAATTCATCGAAGGTGTTGATAATTTTGCCGTGAGTATTGGCCTGGTTCGAGAGGGAGTCCCCGTGCTGGGCGTATTATACAATCCGGCAACAGAAGAAATGATGCACGGCGTTTTAGGGCAAGGTGCTTACTATAATGACCGGAAAGTCCATTGCTCAACAAAAGCCAGCCTGAAAGAGTGTTCCATTGTAATCAGCCGCTCTGAATCCCGACGGGGTCTTTGGGATCATACGGATCAATGGTTTGCGGGTAAGGGGCATATCGGCAGCGTAGCCTATAAACTCGGTTTGACAGCGGCAGGAAAATATGATTTCTTTGCCACCCTGCGTCCGAAAAATGAATGGGATGTTGCCGCGGGGCATATCATCCTGCAGGAGGCCGGCGGTGTCCTTCAAAATGTCGATAGCGGGGAGACCCGGCAATTCAATCAGGAAAATCCCCTGATCACTCCCGGACTTGTGGGCGGCAGTCCACTACTGGCAGCTTCTTTCCAAAAACTCTGGCATGCCGAATTGAAAGACAGATTATGAAGGCCTATCTTAAACTGGTTGAAACGGTCTTAAATGAAGGTGTTCGTCAGCCCAACCGCACCGGCATCGACACACTCTCCTATTTCGGTTATCATTACAAAATCAATTTGCAGGATGGCTTCCCGCTTCTGACGACAAAGAAGATCTATTTTTCTTCGGTTATTCGCGAACTATTGTGGTATTTGTCCGGGGAAACCCATATCCGCAATCTGCGCAAGCATACAAAAATATGGGACGCCTGGACATCCGCTGAAAAAAACTGGGAAGTTGGGAAAATGTACGGTTATCAGTGGGTCAATTGGGAGAAACACTCAGCCCTGCCTGATGGAAGCCCTCAACTGGACCACATCAATCAGATTGACTATGTGATTGACCTGATCAAACACAATCCTCAATCGCGCCGCATGGTGGTTTCGGCATGGAACCCAGCCGTGCTCGATGAAATAGCGCTGCCTAGTTGTCATGCTTTTTTCATATTTAAAGTCGCCAAGGGCAGGCTGAACTGTCATCTGACCCAACGGAGCGGGGATATCGCTCTTGGGATTCCCTTTAATGTGGCGAATTATGCAGTACTCACGCAAATGATCGCCCAGGAAGCGGGTCTCGAGGTCGGCGAATTTTCGCATTATATCAATGATGCCCATATCTACATTAATCATATCGAAGGATTAAAAACACAACTTCAACGGCAGCCCTACGCTCTGCCGAAACTGGAGATTGCACAGAAGCCTTTTTGGGAATTGCAATTTGAAGATTTTATGATCAGGGATTACCAAAATCACCCACCGATAAAATTCAGCGTGGCCGTATGAACCCGGAGTTGCATATACAAATGATCTGGGCTCAAGAGCAGGATGGAGGTATCGGCCTACAGGGCAAACTGCCATGGCATCTCTCCGAGGACTTGAAAAATTTCAAGAAGATCACTCAGGGGATGCCCGTCATCATGGGATTGAACACCTGGATATCCCTCCCCCTAAAGCCCTTGCCAAAGCGACGAAACATTGTGTTATCTCCCGATCGTCTTGATGTCGTGGAATCCTATCCTTCCATTGAGGATTGTATCCAAACCCTGCGTGAAGAATATGTCCCCAGTGTCTTTATCATTGGAGGTGCGATGGTCTATGGTCAGTTTTATCCGTACGCCACGGACTTGCATATTACGCTTGTCTCGACAAAAACGGAGGGGATTGATGCCTGGTTCCCGGTATCCCTTGATCAGATCAAGTCCGATTTTAAAATGATAGAGGATCGTCCGCTATCTGAAATTGCCCGCTACACTCACTGGATCAAGCGCTGACGAACATCCTAACGCGATCTTTTAAATACGACCAATAAAAACCAGATAAACACCCAGAACGGCAGACGCCAGTGAAAAAAACCGCCGTGGAGTGATAGGCTCCTTCAGAAATAGCCAGGCAAAAATAAAGATCCAGATTGTAGAGGTCTGATTTAAAACACTGGCGACGGAGGCTTTGGTCATCGCCATTCCTCCGACCCACATGGTCAGTGCGATGAAACTTCCCATGAAAGAGCTGCCCAGGAGGAGTGGCCAGAGGGATTTATCTTTAAAAGGAGCAGTGAGATCAGACTGCCGGTTAAAGTATAGGAAGATGAGTCCCGAAATTAGCACTCCGGGAACCAGACGGAAGCCGGCTATCCACAACTGCAGGGCAGCGTCATCATAGACCTTGTTTAGCACGGGTTTCATGATCACGACACCCAACGCCATTAATCCCACGGCTAAAATTGCAAGCACGACCCCCTTGCGGTATTCGTGTGATGCGACGGGAATTTTCCGGACTTTATAAGTGGCTATCAGGATTGCAGCGATGATAAATCCAGCTCCTACAAACTGCAGCGGTCCCAGTCTTTCGCCCACAAAAATATAAGCAAAGATAATGACCATCGGACTGTAGGCACTGTCAACGATTGCTGATATTCCTGCGCCGAGCCTATTCAGCGACATGAAAAAGATAGTGTCGGCGATGCCGATCCCCACAACACCACTGATCACCAGCAGGAAATAATCCATTAGAGTCAGACCGGGGGAGCCAGCCTGGGCAATGGGTTGCAGGATGGGCTGTCGAAGGCAGATGATCGTAATCAGGAACAGGATCATCCCCACCAAATTCTTAAATGGATTTAAGGCAACGGGCGAGACCCGCTCACCAATTTTCTTAAAAAATACAACAGACAATCCCCAGACCATCGCAGAGGCCAGGGACAATATTTCACCAATGAAGGGTATTTCGGTCAAAGTCTAATTCCCAGTTTATAGTTGATTTCCGGGTGGCAAAGTTGAGGGTAATCACCATCACGGAAGAACCGTTTTATTAAACGATTTGGCCCTAAGGGAAATTGCCTATCCCGATTTTGGGATTAGATATGAACCATGTTTTAAGAGTTAGTGATCTGTGAGCAGGTGCGCCGAGCCGACGGTGATAATTGGGAAAATCAGATAGGTGAAGCCAATATCCGCCATATAATCCAGAAAGGGCATTTGCATGGGTCCCCTGCTGAACATGATCAGATCAATCACCAGGCTGATGGCACACCAAAGGCAGCCTAATATAACGGCCTCCCTGAGATAATTAGTCTCAAGCTGGCGGAAATACAGATAAGTAAAAATCATGCAGAAAAAGGTTAATGACAGAGGCATGATGGTTTCAAACATTGGTGACCCCACTTCTTTCAGAGGATAAACCAGTATCGCTATAATAAATGGAATAAGCCAAAGTAAGAAACCTAATCCGACTGCAAATTTGAGGTTTTTTATGAGTTTCC
>CAZIYQ010000150.1:0-6777 GCA_964543505.1 uncultured bacterium
CGGCGAGGCAGAAGCTGATGGTGGTGAAATAAAAGACAGGCAGCGCCGGTTCGGGAACGGGATATCTCTTCGGCTCCCTCCAAGCTGTGGGCAGCGACTTCAGTTTCAATCAGGCCGCTCAGGGCGGCGCCATCTATGCCAACGGCAGCCTGCAGCCCTACATGGGAGAACATGTAGAAGTCACTGGCAGCATGGTGACATGCTTCATGTGCAGTGCGCTGGATGTAAATTCTATCCAGATCATTGATGATACCCAGACCGGAGCCAGTTTCTGTATGGACGGCTGCGATCCCTACCACATTATTCCTGACGATGGATTTGAATTCACCTTTGTCCGCAGCAGTACGGTAGATCTCCTCTCTCATGTGGGTCAGCACGTGGAAGTGACTGGTACGGAGGTCTGGTGCGTGGAGTGTGGTGCACTGGAAGTATCCGAACTCATTGTTCTGGAACCAGAGTGCGATCCCAATCTTATCGATTTTAACGGGGATGGAATGACGGATATTCTCGATATAGTTTTATTGGTCACCTGATAGTAAATCCTGGATAGTACTATATCAAAGTATAATCTTGAATTAGTTCACACTACCATTTTGAAATAGGCACACAATAGGAAGCAATTCGGACGTGCTGCCAACGTCGGTCCCAGTGTCAGGAGCCTTCTGGATTAGGAGTGTGACGGTGGCCAATTGCCCGCAGTTTGCAGTTACCCCTGCGATCTTATTTTAGTAGTAGAACTTTTCGGCTGGTCGCGGAATGTCCTAATGTCAAGCGAATAAAATAGACACCGCTGGTCAGGGATCTGCCATCCAGTTGAAACTGATAGCTTCCTGCCGCTCTGTACTCCGAAAGCAGATTTCGGATAAAACCGCCGCTTACATCATATATCGCAAGTGTGATGTACCCCTCATTTGGCAGATCAATAGTCAATGAGGTCACCGGATTAAATGGGTTTGGAGACACCCGGCTGATTGAAAACGTTTCCGGAATTTCCAGGACGGTAGCCGAGACTGCGTTCCCAGCTTTGTCCGTAATTTGGTTTTCCATAACCCGAAGCGTACCGGAAAAGTGAAATAACGCCGTCTCGGATATCACTGGTCCATTGAAGGTAAAAATAAGTATCCTTCCCCTATTCCGGTGCATCTCCCACCCCGGGGGAAGGTTGGTTTCGGTTATCGTGAAGTCACCTTCCGTCCTGATCTGAAGTGCTGAAACCGTCCCCGACGCTTTTAAGGATAGCAATCCGCTGTTGACCAACAGGGAGGCGGAAACGAGTGGTTCGACCATGCCATAGTCGCCAATGATCAATTGAATGATCAGTACCAGATCGACGACCGTAATTTCACCTTCTCCGGTGAGATCACACGTCAGCAGCAGATCATCCGTCGGCAGCTGGTTTGAGATGATCCAATCAACAATCAAAACAACGTCGGAGACATCGGTGGTTCCGTCTCCGTTAAAATCGCCGGCGTAGGCACAACTGTCATCCTCCAAATTTGCGGACGGATCGAAATTAACCGCCAGGGGGTCTGTGCATCCGTAACAGGCATCTCCGGACAGCCCGGTGTTCCCGCCGATGCAGCCGCATTCATTTTCGAGGGCTGTCCCGAAACAGTCGCCATTGCAGTCTATGTCGCTTCCGTCTTCGTGGTTTGAATTTCCTCCGGAACAGACCCCGCAGGCATCCGGTTCAGCGCTTCCGAAACAATCTCCGTTACAGTCCATATCGCTGTTTGGTTCGTGACCGGAACTGCCGGCTGAACACACGCCACAGTCATCTATGAAAGCTGTGCCAAAGCAGTCACCGCTACAGTCGGGTCCGTCGCCAAAGTCATAGCCCTCCGGGGCTGGATCGTTACTACCGCTGCCCATCGACCCATCCGGACAGACATTACAGTCATCAATTTCACTGTTGGCTTCGTGGCCGGAATTACCGTTTGAGCAAACCCCGCAGTCATCCGGAAAAGCCGGGCCAAAGCAGTCGCCGTTGCAGTCGATGTCACTGTCTGCCTCATGACCGGAATTCCCGCTTGAACAGACACCACAGGCATCCGGATCAGCGTTCCCAAAACAGTCACCGTTACAGTCCATATCACTGTCTGCCTCATGACCGGAATTCCCGCTTGAACAGACGCCGCAGTTATCGATCCCCGCAGTGCCAAAACAATCCCCGACGCAATCGGAGCCGTTGCCGTAGCTGTATCCATCCGGTGCCGGATCGTCACTGCCGCTGCCCATCGACCCATCCGGACAGACATTACAGAGATCCAGATCGCTGTTAGCCTCGTGCCCGGTGTTCCCACCGGAACAAACCCCGCAGTCATCCGGGAAAGCTGTGCCAAAGCAATCCCCATGGCAATCCAAATCGCTATCTGCAATATGTCCGGTATTTCCCCCGGAACAAATCCCACAGGCATCTATGGCGGCAAGACCGAAGCAATCGCCGTTGCAGTCTATATCGCTATCTGCCTCATGATTGGTGTTTCCACCAGAGCAAATTCCGCAACCATCCACACCCGCCGTTCCATTGCAGTCCCCGTTGCAGTCGATGGTCCCGTCACAGGTCACAATTACGTTGAACTGGATACTGCCAATGCCGCCATTTCCGTCATCGGCTGATACCGTCAGTTCCGCCTCTCCCGGTCGGACAGCCAGAACAGTTCCCAGTATTCCAACAAGACTCACTGCAGCCACACTTTCATCGGAAGATGTTACCGAATAGAAAAGCGGGTCACCTTCGATATCATCGAACAGATCAACGCTGAAATCAGCGGAAGTGCCAGAAAGCAGCAGCAGATCAGTCAGCCCAGATACGGGGAAAGGGGCGTCATTGACCGGACTCACGGTGAACTGAACTGCCGTAAGATCTGAAAGCTGATAGGGCGTGTCGTCGGTGACTGCTATGAGCAGTTGTTCGCTTCCAAACCAGTTTTCATCTGGGGGCGTGACGGTCAGGAGATTATCGGCATCCAGCAGCACAGAAAGGTCAGTATTGCCCGAAACTGTCCAGAAAACGGGATCCCCGTCCAACTCCAGCAGAAAGTCATCCAGGTCGAAGGGGGTAAAGCTGTCACCCTCATCTACAACTTGATCCGGGATGGGATTGATAAAGGGCGGCAGATCAAACTGACCGGTATAGGAGTATGTCACATAATCCGAAGCGGAATAGGAATTCCAGGTATTCTGATCCGTAGCCGTGTAAATAATCGTTTCACTGCCTGACCAGTCCGGATTCATGATTTCAACGGAGGCGATATTCTGGGAATCGATTGTCACATGGAGAAATTCGGCGTGCAGCATCTCATGATTCAGTGGAGAACCAAAGGCGAAATTATTTACGAAGACAAAACTTTCGGAGACTGGCAGGACAATCGAATTCCCGGAATCATAAAATTTCAGTGTGATTTCTTCTCCGTTCTGATCGGCAAATACCGTAAGGAAATAGTACCAGCTGTCAATGGCAAAGATGGGCGTGACCACACCCCGGCACTCAGACCCGGCAAAAGCGGCCAGCAGATTGGCCTGACTATCCGGTTCCATCCCCTGCGCCATGATCCTGGCTGTGATCGTCATGGACAATTCATAATTACCGGGATCCACTGACCAGTCCGGCAGCGGGTCCGGAACCAGTGGCGGCATGAAACTGTAACTCCACGAAATCTGATCACCATCCAGTTCAATTAGATAGTCATCCAGTGCAATGTCGGTAAAGGTTTCTCCAGCTGGGACCATCTGGTCGGGAATGTCTGACACCTCAGGCGGATGATCAAATGGTAACACCGTGAACTGAGCCATATCATATCCGAATAAACCCTGCTCCGTGAGGTCGGTCGCGGTAAATGTGAGTTGTTCACTGCCGGACCAGTCTGATGTGGGTGCCTGGATAGTCACTATGTTTTCAGAATCAATGCTCACGAGGAGTTCCGTCTGTCCGGAAGCGCTCCAGGCCACAGGATTTCCGTCAAGTTCAATGAGGTAGTCGTCAAGATCAAAATCGGCAAAGGAAGCACCGGCAGGGATCTCCTGATCAGGGATATCCGCAACAGCCGGCGCATGATCGAGGTAGATTACGGCATTCAGGATAATGGGATCATAAGCAGAGCCGTAATTACTGCCATTGCTGAATATTATCGTTTCAGTGATCGGCACTACAACATCTTCGCCGGCGATATAAGCCTTGAATGAAAGTTCTTCTCCATCCGTATTTGCATATACGGTCAGGAAGAAAATCCAAGTATCCAGAATATTAACGGACTGAGCCACACCACGGCATGTCTCCCCCACGAAAGCCCCGAGGATCGTGGCAGGGTCATCCACGAGCACCTCATCCACATAGAGAGATGCCCGCACATTTGCGCTGGAACTATAATCCACGGGGTTCACTGACCATGCAGGCTGATCTGCATGAACCAACGTCATCATCAGGAAACCAAACAAAGCGATCTTCAGACGGATGGGTGAACTGATCTGTGTATTCATTGTTTTTCTCCTGTTTATTTGACCAAAGCCAGTTTGTGATTTGCACTGAAATTCCCAGCCAGTAAGCGATAGAAATAAATTCCCGACGGTACTGCACTACCGGATTGATCCTCACCGTGCCAGGTTACTGCTTTGAAACCAGCCTGCTGGAATTCATTCACGAGGGTCCTCACAATCTCACCGTGAAGGTTGTAAACAATCAGAGAAACCTGTACGTCCACCGGCAGAGAATACTCTATGGTCGTCTCAGGGTTGAAAGGATTCGGATAATTCTGGCTGAGACTGAAGTCGTCCGGTAGGAGTGTCACATTGCTTTCCGCCGTCCCGGAAAGCAGGATGGGCAGGTCCGGCGAACCCAGTATGCCATCTGCCTGATAGGGGATGGTGTTTGCCAGCTCAAAGGTCTCATCAAGGAGCGGGGAATAAAGCCGTAAATTCAGATTTTCGTCAGCACTATTTCCATACAGAGTGAGAAAAAACAGAGAGCGGTTCAATTCGGGCAGGAACGTGGGCTCTGCAACCCCTCTGCAGTCAGTTCCGTCGAAAGCGCTCAACAGCATTTCAGAATCTTCTAAAGTACGGCCATCAATTTGCACTTCCGCCACGACAGACATGTTGGCTTGGAATGCAGCCGGATTGACCAGCCAATCCTGCGAGTTGCTGTCAGTGAGCCTGAGTGCATTTTCGATTTCCGTTCTCGGCAGAAGTTCACCTAGCAGAGGATACACTAAAGTCCCGGAGTTTTGAGCAAACAGTTTGTACCCGAATCTTGGATTCATGAAATTCAGGTTTCCAAGCCAGCCCACACCCTCCAGAAACATTGAGAATGATTCCGAACTCTTGATCAGATCTCCGGTGAAGGACGTCAGGGACATCAGGGCGTCGTTCACGTTGTAACTCATCTGCGGCATATATCCAATCCAGGTCCAGCCGTTACTGATGGGAATGGATTCGGTTTCAAGATCAACCGGATATCCGGTGACCACCAGCGTATCAATGGTCGTCAGATGGAGCATAAACATGGATTGATTTGTCAGGGAAGTAAGGGTTCCCAGCCAGCCATAGGTGCCGGCAAACTGGCTGTAGGTATTCTGTGCCTTTATCTGATCGTCCACGGCCGGGGACAGCGAGGAGAGGATGCTGTTGATCCCCGTATTCGGAGGTGCAACATTCAGGGAAAACCATGACCAGCCTGGCTGGAAATCAAACTCCTGTATGATCTGATTTGTAGCGCTGATAGTGGCAGGTGCGGTGGGTGTGCCCAGAACATCGTTGGCCGTGAAGGTGTAATTCTCTATGACCTGTCCCATGAGACTGCAGGCGGATGCATCCCAGACCTGGAAGGTCAGATCTTCGCCGTCAATTTGATTACTGAAGACTGTGAGATACACCTGATAAGGATGTGTGTTGGGAATATTCTCCAGTTCCGGAACATATTGAACACCTTGAACGCCCCTTAATTCATTCCCTACAAAAACGGCTACCATGTCATAAGTGTCTGCCGAAAGGACCCCGTCAATGGACAGGAGGGCGATGATGTTCATGGAATATTCGTAATCCATTGACGATAATTCCCAGACGGGCGGATGGCACAGGACCCTGATATCCACCGGCATGGGTTCATCACCCATGGTTCCGTGAGCAAATACCGTCTGAATATAGTGTCCCGCCCCTGGTTCCTGATTCAGAACAAAAGTAATGGTTTCTGCGCCTCCCGGTGGTAAAATGCCGCCGGTGGGGAAGACCGTCAGCCAATTGGGAATATTGGTGATTTCATATGAACGGTTGCTGCCGCCCACATTCATCAGGGTCCGGGTGGTCTCGTATGAATCTTCAACCCAGACCACCACATCGTTAATGGCATTCCCGACCCAGGCAAGTGGGTTGCGGTTTACGAAAAACTCCCATTGAACCGGTTCAGCGGAGCGATTGCCGTAGAGGTCCTCAACCGGCCCCACAGAAGCTCGCAGGGTTTGATTTTCGATGAATGTATTCTCAACATTGGGATTGATAACGATGGTGGTTCCACCGCAGGTATAGGTGAAATCTATGGGATTTCCAGTGACGGTATTGGTCAAGGTAATGTCACCGGCTCCAACGTTGATGGCACCGCACTGTATATCTTCGTTAAAAATGATGGCGATGTCATCATCCGGGCCCAGTATACCGTTCACAGGAGCAGGATTTCCCAGCAGTTCCGGTGCGCTTCGATCAATGATGCCGGACACGATATTGGAGGTTCCAGGAACCAGATCGGCATCGCAGACCGCAACCGCCCTAAGTTGATAGGCATTATCG
>CAZIYQ010000151.1:0-6752 GCA_964543505.1 uncultured bacterium
GAGCCGGAGGAGGAGCAGTTTCTGGCCGGCGATGTGAACTACTCGGGGCAGATTGACATCATCGACATTGTCATGGTGATTGATGAGATACTGGGGTGAGAATAATAGGTAGCAGCACTATTATATTTGTCCAATGAAATAATGTAAAAATTGGTTGAAAATTGGTTGAGCATTGATCAGGAGAGCTGATCGTTGAGTGTCTTGGTGATTTCACTCGACACATCTCCCGTATGCCGCGTGGTTTTCCCCTCAATCAGCAGGATTTTGCATTCAGCTTGGGAAAATACGCGGTGTTTTACACCCCGTGGGACGATGTGCATTTCCCCTTTATGTAAAGTAAATTGGTCTTGATTCTCCAGCTGCATCTGCAATTCACCATCGATTATGTAAAACAACTCATCGTTATTGACATGGGTGTGCAGCGGGATCTTATCTCCTTTAATCTTTACGATCTTCACATAGGTTTCATTTAATGATCCGATAATTTTGGGTGCATAATAATCGTCTATTTTTGAGAAAGCTTCTAAGAGATTCATAGGATTCCAGCTGTGCTATAATTGTGTTGTTTGCGGATTACCTTTTGCCGAAAACAGCCTGTGGATATTCGCTGCCACCCGACCGGCCAGTTCTTCGACCGCATATTTTTCTCCGGTCAGGGCATTCACCGAGGTCACTCCGTATTCGAAAATACCGCAGGGGATCATGCCCTCGAAATAGCGCATATCCGGCTGGATGTTCAGGGCGAAGCCGTGCAGTGTGACCCATTTTGCCAGGCGCACACCCAGGGCACAGATCTTTTCATCTTCCACCCAGACACCGATTAGCCCTTCCTTCATTCCGGCCCGGATGCCGATAGCAGCCAATGTGTCGATGATCACCTGTTCCAGGGTGCGCATGTACCATGAGACGCTCAGGCGGTACTGATGAATATCTAGAATGGGGTAGCCCACAAGCTGTCCTGGGCCGTGATAGGTGACATCTCCACCCCGGTCAACCTGTACAATTTCAGCATCCCCGGGGCGGGACTCCAGCAAATGATTGTGATCGGCATTTTTACCGAAAGTGTACACCGGCTCATGTTCCAGCAGCAGAACTAAATTGGGGAGTTTGCCGGCTATTCTGCGCCGGTGGATCCGTTTTTGAAGTTCCCAAACGGGCCGGTAGGACTGACGACCCAGCCAGAAATAATTCAGGGGTTCGGTGGCCCGGGCCCCGATCCACTCCAGAACAGGTTCAAGCTCCGTTTCTGACAGCTTACCGTCATGGCGCCAAAGTGTGGATTCCCCGGTTCCCGGCATGCTGAGTTCAGATATGGATGGCTTCACCCAAGGCGTCGGCAGTGGCCTCCATCAGGGCCTCAGACAGGGTGGGATGCGGGTGGATGGTCTTCAGCAGGTCAAAATGGGTGGTTTCGAGTTTGCGGGCGATGCCGGCTTCCATGATGAGATTGGTGGCCTCCGGGCCGATAATATGGCAGCCCAGGAGTTCGCCGTACTTGGCATCATAGATCATTTTGACAAAACCCTCCGTATCACCAGAAGCCATGGCCTTCCCGAGAGCGCGATAGGGGAATTTTCCTATCTTAACTTCATGACCGGCAGACTTTGCCTGGGCTTCGGTCAAGCCTACGGAGGCGACCTCAGGTTGGCAATAGGTGCAGCCGGGCACATTATCATAGGACATGGGCGGAGGGTTCTTCCCGGAGAGGTGCTCAACGGCGGTAATCCCTTCGGCCGAAGCCACATGGGCCAGCCAGGGTGGTCCCACCACATCCCCGATGGCATAGACGTTCTCGATATTCGTCTGCAGATACGAGTCGGTGGTTATCCAGCCTTTAGCGGTTGCTATCTTCAATTTTTCAAGCCCGATTTTTTCAATATTCCCTCTAACCCCCACGGCAATGAGGGCCTTTTCTGCTTGGATTGTATCACCGGATTGCAGTCGTACCGTGACACCCTCTGTGCCGGTTTCGATCTTTTCGACTTTCGCAGCCGTCTTGAGTCCGATTTTCCGTTTTTTAAAGATGCGCGTTAATTCGGCGGAGATCTCTTCATCCTCCACCGGGAGGATCCGGGGCAGGGCCTCTACCAGCGTTACGGCAGCACCGAAAGTATTGTAAATATGGGCGAATTCCACACCGATGGCGCCGGCCCCGACAATGATCAGACTTTTCGGTACCGCTTTCAGGATCATCGCCTCTTTTGAGGTGGTAATATACTCTCCGTCCGGTTTCATACCGGGAAAATAATTGGGTCTTGCCCCGGTGGCAATAATGATGTATTTGCCGCGGATATCCCGTTGTTCTCCTTCTGCGGTGACCGTTCGAAGGGTCTTTGCATCCAGCAACTCCCCCCGGGCCCTGATCCAGTCGATCTTATTTTTCTTGAAAAGAAATTCCACACCGCGGGTGAGCCGCAGTGAGACATCCCGGGACCTCTTGACGACTTTGGACCAGTTGACGGAAAAATCAGGAATATCCACCCCAAACTTGCCGGCATTTCTTATTGTGGTGAGGACTTCTGCATTTTTCAGCAGGGCTTTGGTGGGAATACAGCCCCAGTTCAGGCAGATCCCTCCGAGATGTGTGGATTCCACAACGGCAACTTTATGGCCCAGCTGTGCCGCACGGATGGCGGCAACATAACCGCCTGGGCCGCCGCCCAGAATGACAACTGAATAATCGGACATGGTTTTAAGCTCTCATGAATAAGTTAGGCTCGGACTCATCACGACCGGTTGAGTTTGATGAGGTCCAGAAATTCTTTGCGGGTCCGGGAATCCTCACGAAACACGCCAGTCATGTAGGAAGTTGTGGCGTGGGAATTTTTCTTCTCAACACCCCGCATCTGCATGCACATGTGCTGACCTTCAAGCACCACGGCGACACCTTTGGGGGCAAGCACCTCATCGATCGCGCCTGCGATCTGCTGGGTCATCCGTTCCTGAAGCTGCAGACGATGACCGTACATTTCCACAATTCGGGGAATTTTTGACAGGCCGATGACTTTTCCGTTGGGAATATAGCCCACCTGGGCTTTGCCGAAAAACGGCAGCAGATGATGTTCACAGAGGCTGAAAAAATCGATATCCAACACCGTGACGATTTCATCGTAATTTTCCGTGAAAACGGCATTGTTGACAATTTTATCGAGGTTCTGCTTATAGCCCCGGGCGAGAAATTCCCAGGCTCTGGCCACCCGGTGGGGTGTGCGGACGAGTCCTTCCCTGTCCGGATCTTCACCGATGGCGAGCAGTAATTCCGTGATGATCTCTTCAAATTTCAAATGTTGATCTGTGCCCACTTAGTCCTCCGGTCCTGAATATGATGAAAATATTGTCGGGGTTTCCTGTATTTTTATATTGACCAGCCTGACCTCACCGGGCAGAGTATCAGCGAGCTGCTCCCAGATGAAAAGAACCATGTTTTCGGTGGAGGGCTGCTTGCCGGCAAACCAGGGTACATCTTTTTCAATCTGATGATGATCGAGGTGCGAGAGGACCCGTTTACGGACGATCTCGCTTAGAAGGCCCAGGTCCACAATATAGCCGGTGTCGGGATCGATGGGTCCGGTAACGGAGATTTCCAGGGCATAGTTATGGCCGTGAAGGTCTGCGTCCTCGCCGAAGACGGCCAGGTTTTTCTCCCGGCTCCAGTCGGCGTGCCCGTACTGATGGGCCGCACAAAAGTTGAAGATTTTAGTGATGATCGGCATTATTCCTCTTATTTGGCTTTGTACATAAGCCCAGTGACCCAAAATTAAAACTAATCACACACCTCGTCCAAAGCGTAATGCCAGCTAACACGGTGAGATTTTAATAGTGACTATTTGATAATGACTCCAGTTATTTATGGTTATCAGTCTCAAAGATTGGATCGCTGTTTTACAGAAACGAGGTTGCTTAACCCGGACCCGGATAAGATATTAATGTTTTTGATTGTTTACCTTTGTAATGATAATTCAAAGGTATCACAAAGCTGTATTTATATTTAAGGTTCATCGTCATAATCGATGCGATTTTTAGATGATGTCGCAAAACAGATTTTAATTCGCTACAAACCGTTTCCGATTATCTGATTTTTGTTTGACCAGTACAATTTACGTTGTACTCTCTGTTTGGCTGAGAGCTGCAGGTGCCAGTTTGGTGCGGCTTCGAATGTTAACTGATTGGGATCTTTTGAATATCTCATAAAACTATCGTTATCATGTTATAATACAATAGGATAAGTCAAGAATATTACAGTATTCAAAACAAGCAAAATATTTATATAAATACTAGATATTAATAATGTTATCATGAATAATTACTTTTTACGAGAGCGTCAAAAATTAAAAGTGTTCGTCTGTCTGATTACCATTTGCAAGATGCATTGGAATTAAAGTCTCACTGCCGATGTGTTGTCGCCACCCTCGAAGGGGTCGAACTCACACCTGATGCTGCGGTAACACTGTCGCTGCACTCCAAAGAAACCAACTATCCAGAATTACATCAATCCGTGAAATCCGTGTCATCAGTGAAACCCTTGCCCGACAGTGCGGAGGGTGGCGGGTGTACCCGACAGTGAGAAACACTGGCGGGGGTGATCCCGACAAAGTAAACGCCATCACCAACCCTAACTCCCATAAACCGTTGGAACGGTTTTACCAGCTTTACTCATATCAACCCCACAGCTGAATCCGGGGGCTACTTTGCTTCAAAACTGTATCCTCGCGGTCGCCTCCCGGCGTTTGTAAACTTACAGGGGCTGCCCTCCGAAGAACTATAACCCATAAATTTAATTGGGGGGTGCTTTACCCAGTGATGATATTCACCAACAGGACGATATCCACAATATTCATGATGCCATCTGCATTCAGATCACCGATAGCCAGCTCATCCACCGTTGGGGCCGGTGAATAGAGAATGATATTCACCATATACACGATATCGAGGACATCCAGCACTGCATCAAGATTCAGATCACCGGCAATATAATCCGGCAGCCAGGAGACGTGGGCATAGACATAGTTCTCGTCTTCCGGAATGGTCACCGGCAGGTCATAGGCGGTTGTCAGCAGACTGTCGGGCAGATGTTCCACTGCAAAATAATCGACCGTTCCCTCAGTACGGCTGCCTTCAGCGTCATCAAAGTAAATGGGGGTTCCATCGGCAGATACCTGCAGATTGTCCACTACCAAGCCAAATAAACCATTGTCATCCCGTGAGCACCAGGCCGCATCTGAGATAAAGGTGATCTTCAGCTGGACGCTCTGACCTGCCCAGGCATCCAGATCAAAGCTGACTTCCTGCCAGCCGGGACTGTAGCCGCCCCAGCCGGGAAAGCCCGAACCGAGACCGTGAAAATCATAGGCCCAGGAATTGGACACATTATAAGGCAGACTGCCTTCGATGATATCCCAGCTCTGCCCACCATCTGAAGAGATAGCCACATTGGCCACATCCCAGCCGTCAAATTCGCCGTAATCAGATGGTGTTTCAATGGAATAACTCATCATGAATGAAAAACTGTTCTGACCCGTCCCAAGCTGCACCGGCGGGAGGGTATGGTCCATCAGCCAGCCGTTATCGTAGCCGGGGATTTCCGGATTTGCGCACCACCATGACTGCCCTTCAAAGGCATGCGGGGTATCCCGGTGCCAGTAGAAGCGCTCATCCTTGGCCCTGAGGTATACCGCATTGACAGCTCCCAGGTCCAGATAATCACTGCCATCTGTCAAATCGAAAAGGATATGTGTTTCGGAGAAGGGGAGAAAGAGGTCATTCCCGCGCAGGGACCAGTTCAGGGCTGGTTCGGACCATTGGGGAGACCCTTCATCGCCGACACCGAATTGGAGACCCACCGCACCGCGATAATCGTGGGTAATATGAAATTCGGTAATCCATTCCGGTGAATAGGCAATCCTATCGCTTGCATAATAGGCGAAATTATTGGTGAAGCTGGGATTTTGCAGGGCGTCGTAAGAAATCCAGAAATAGCCGTTATCTCCCCAGCCTGACCCCCATGAATTGGCGAATTTAACAGCTCCAAGTCCATCCGGAGTGACTTTGTTGTCGTCGTAACCGCAGGCTGCAACCGCATGACCGCCGACGTTATCTCCGTAGTAGGAACTCACTCCATAGACATAGTTCCAACTGGAAATATCATAGAACGAATCATAAATGGTGAAGCCGATGACGATGGAATTCCCATTGGCAATGACGTTTTTAAAGCTGTCGAAATCGTTGTAGAGATCGATGACGTAGGTCTCTTGTGTACGATAGCTCATAGCCGAGAGAAAATCGTTTTCATCCGGATAGCCCGTACATTGATTTTGATCGTAAGGCATGTCGGCGAGAGTAGCACAACCCATCGACGAAAATACCAGAAAAGCATCGGAAATATTGGAGCCGGCATCTACACCGCCATTGATCTGGTTGTAAATAAAAGCAGGACTGAACTGATGGTTATCCAATGTTAAATCCCAGCCGTGTTCCTGCCATTCCTGATAGGATTTATAGTAGTATCCGGATGACCAGGCCACACAGGAACCTTGGCCGCCCTGGCTCAGGATAGGAGGAAAGTTCTGCGAAAAATCGACGGCATTACGGTACTCTCGTTCAAGGTGAACCGGCGGGGAGGGTATGATCCAATTGGGAAGTGTAGTTTCTTTGCGGCATCCCAAGCCAAAATCGCGATCACTTGCCAAGCTGACCGTGCTGAATAATATGATGAGTATCAATCCAATTGTTAGGTAGAAATTTTTCATGGATCT
>CAZIYQ010000152.1:0-6750 GCA_964543505.1 uncultured bacterium
CGGGTTTACGCCGAGGGTGACCCGGTGACGGCGGACTTTTCCGCTGATATTACAGCAGCCCTATCCCCGGCAGATGTTCAATTTTCGGATGAGTCCACAGGATTTGTGGGCTGGTGGCAGTGGGACTTTGGTGATGAGAATATCAGTATTGAACAAAACCCCATCCACCATTACAGCGGTTGGGGTGATTATGATGTCTCTCTCACGGTACTCGATTATGAGGGCAATCCGATAACAGAGACCAAGATTGCTTATATTCATATGCTTTCAGAATACCTGCCCGGGGACATGAATTTTGATAACGAGACAAACATCCTCGACGTCGTGCTAATGGTTAATTTCATCGTCGATATCTTGGACCCGTCTCCTCTGCAGGAAGAAGCCGGAGATCTTAATCAGGACGGTGTCCTGAATATTTTGGACGTGATCATCCTTATTAATATTATTTTAGGAGATTAATGTGCATCTTTATGCTCACATTAATTAAGAAGTTAAAATATTACAGAAACTTTTTAAATCATTAACTTTTAAACCGAATTGATTCTATCGATAAACTTTTGAATAAATTTTTAGGTACATTTATATGCTCAATTCATTAGCAATTCCTATAGATCTTCACTCCACAGCTGATTCATCCTTTGATCTGCGAGTTCTATCATTGAGTGATTGAGTTTCAGGATGCGAATCACCAAATTGTTTGCAGACAAACCCAGACTAATTACAGAATAACAGGATAATTATTTTACAATGAAAAAGACAATTGTAACTCCCCTCGCGGTAATAGCGGTAGTAATTTTATTATTGATCGCATATTTTAATCGATCGACATTAGTGGATGATGCTATTTTGATCAAACCCAAATTCGGGACTTTCATTGTCAATGTCACTACGACCGGTGAACTTCAGGCGAAGAACTCAACGTCAGTCCGCGGACCAGATAACGCACGCCGTGCCCGGATCTGGAATATGCAGATCTCTGACCTCGTTCCTGAAGGTACCATCGTTAAAGCGGGTGACTTTATCGCCAGTCTAGATAAGTCCGAGCTCGATAATACGATTCAGGAGTCACAGATCAATCTGAATAAATTAGAGTCTCAGTTAATTCAGGCGAAATTGGATTCGTCTCTCACCCTATCGATCTCGAGGAACGACATCATTAATTTGAAATACAGTCTTGAGCAGAAAGAGTTGCTGGTAGAGCAATCCACTTTCGAAGCGCCTGCAATACAACGACAAGCAGCGATCGAATTTGAAAAAGCCCAGCGATCTCTTGCACAGGCTAAGGAAAATTATCAAACAAAAGTCAAACAGGCCATCGAAAAAATTAAAGTAGTTGACGCAGATCTTTCAAAAGAACAAAATCGTCACGAAAGTTATTTACACCTTTTAGACGGTTTTACAATCATGGCACCTGAAAACGGCATGGTCATTTATGCCCGGGAATGGGATGGTAAAAAGAGGACCGTTGGCTCTACGGTCAGCGCCTGGGACCCTGTAGTCGCCACACTGCCCGATCTCTCTGTCATGGAATCTCTCACCTACGTCAATGAAGTGGATATCCAAAAAATTAAAACCGGCCAAAATGTCGAAGTTTCACTGGATGCCGACCCAAATAAAAAACTGACCGGAACTGTGACACAAGTTGCTAATATTGGTGAGCAAAGACCGAATTCAGATTCCAAAGTATTTGAGGTGAAAATTGAGATTTCGGAATCCGATACGACTTTACGGCCCTCAATGACCACCAGCAATATAATAGAAGTTGCGCGGCTTGATTCGGTACTCTTCATTCCGCTTGAATGTATCCATACCGAAGATTCTCTGACTTTTGTCTTCAAAAAAACAGATGGCCATGTGGTCAAGCAGGAGATAGCCAGGGGTTTACTGAATGATGACTCCGTGATCATAGAAGCAGGAGTGACCCCAAATGACATATTATTATTGTCAGTTCCCGATCAGCCGGAAAACTTGAAACTGCAACAGTTGGATCCCTGATGCTGGTAAAATTCATCCACAGCTTCTCAATCGCTTTAGAGGCGATCCTGCACAATAAACTCAGAGCCTTCCTCACTTCTCTGGGGGTCATCTTCGGTGTTGCATCTGTGATTGCAATGCAGGGCATAGGATCGGGTGCAGAAAAAGTCATCTTAGAACAGATGAAATTGCTGGGTACCAATAATCTTGTCATCTCTCCCAATACCGAAAAAAGCGAAGGTAAAATACTGGCCACCGAAGACCAGAAATCAGAAAAACGCCCTTTCACACCGGGTTTAACCCTGGCCGATGCAAACAATATCACCATGGCTGTTCCCCATGTCGAATACGTGAGTTCAGAAATCATTCTGGAAACGTTGGTTATTCGTTCAAGTTTAAAACGAACCGGTAAATTGGTTGGAATTGACGAACATTATTTTGAAGTTAAAAATTTCAACATCACCGCGGGCAGACAATTCAGTCCCTATCAATTGGAAAACTCTCTGCCTGTCTGCATTATCGGCAGTGGAATCAAGACCCGTTTTTTCACAGGGGTGAATCCTCTGGGACAACTTATTAAATGCGGTCAAAATTGGCTAAAGGTAATTGGCATTCTGGATGAAATCAGCCTCACCGGGAGTGAAGTAAAAAAACTCGGGCTTCGGGATTTCAACATGGATATCTACACTCCCATCAATACGATCCTCTTGCGTTATGAGAATAGGGGAAAACTGACCCCCTCTCAAGTTGCATCGCGTTCTACAAGAATGGGTAACGTCCAGATCGATCAGGCTTCTTCGGAGAGATCGTTCACAAATTACAATCAGCTCGACAAGATAATTGTACACATAGATCAAAATGAATATATGAGTTCCATTTCAGACATCGTCAATCGTATGCTGAAGCGCCGACATAATGATGTTGTTGATTATGAGATCACAATCCCGGAGCTACTCATCCAGCAGGAACAGAAAACAAAACGGATATTCAACTTTGTGCTCGGTGCGATTGCCTCCATATCACTTCTGGTTGGCGGTATTGGCGTCATGAATATCATGCTTGCCTCTGTTCTCGATCGCTTCAAAGAGATTGGTTTGCGCCAGGCACTCGGAGCTTCACGCAAAGACATTATCCTGCAATTCATAAACGAATCGGTCACACTCACGGTAAGCGGTGGTGTTTGCGGCATATTGCTTGGATTTATTTTTTGTTATGCCATCGAAAGGTCAACTGGTATAGAGACACTCATCTCTCCTCTCTCCGTAGTTGTGTCTTTTGTGGTTTCCATTTCGGTAGGCCTGATTTTCGGCATATATCCGGCGCAGAAAGCCGCCACTCATGACCCCGTTGTACTCTTGCGCCATGACTAATCAAAAATTGAAAATTCAGGTAACCGGATGAAATATATTTTCCCCTTAATCCTATTGCTGACGTCACTCCTGCCTGCAGGCAGAATATATACTCTGACCTTAGAAGGTTGTGTCAATCTGGCAAAACAACAGGGTCCCTCTGCTCAGATCGCAAAACAGGAGTACCAATCAGGGAATTGGCAATACTCAGCTTTCAGGGCATCTCTCAAACCCCAATTCGGGTTTACTGCAACTGTGCCTGATTTTAAACGCTCCATCAACAGTGTTCTCCAGCCCGATGGCAGTGTCCAGTTTCTGACTCAGAATCAGG
Organism: uncultured bacterium; assembly: GCA_964543505.1. Taxonomy (GTDB): domain Bacteria; phylum Fidelibacterota; class Marinisomatia; order SCGC-AAA003-L08; family JACNLC01; genus JAADGM01. The sequence goes on from CAZIYQ010000152.1 coordinate 3,655, forward strand.
CTTATTCAAACTTGAATTTCTCCATTGCACAAAATATCCTGCCCACAGGCGGTTCCCTCTTTGCCACTTCATCACTAAGCCGAATTGACCTGCTGGAAGACGTGCATACTTTTTATTGGCAGGCATCCCCGGTTGTCATAGGACTCAATCAGCCCCTTTTCACTTTCAATTCGCTGGCCTGGTCCGCAAAGACCGAAAGTTTGAGCTATGAACTCAGTAAACGAAAATATACTGAAGCTATCGAGGACGTATCTATTGAGATCACCCAGAGGTTTTTTAATTACTATTTGGATACCATTGAACTGCAGATCGCTGCTTTTAATTCAGCTGTAAATGATACGATTTACACCATCTCTTCGGGTAGGTACAAGGTAGGCAAGATCGCTGAAGATGACCTGCTGCAATCCGAACTTGCTCTCATGAATGCCCGAACTTCTCTGGAGCAATCGGAATTGGATATGGATTTTGCATATGCAGATTTAAAACTTGCGATGGGCCTGGCCCCGAACGATTCTCTGATCATCATCCCACAGATAGAATTACCAGTGTTAGAGCTGGATGCGATAAAAATTATGCAACTGATCAAAGCGAATCACAGTATTTATGTCTCAAATGAGCTGCAGAATACACAAGCCCAAAAAAGTGTGAAGCAGTCAAAATCCGGGCGATTTTTCTCTGCTAATTTATCGGCAAGTATCGGTTTTAATCAGACCGCAGACGCTTTTGATAACTTGTACGACAATCCGCTGGATCAGGAGAACATTACATTGAGTCTCGATATTCCGCTCAATCATGGGATCTCCAATGCCAATTTATTAAAATCCCGTGCGGATCGGGAACGGATACGAATTATGACGGACAACGGGGAGCATTTATTTGAACAGCAATCTGAATACACATTACTTGAGTTTGAACTTCTGAAACGCCAACTGGGGATAGCAGCGCGTGCAGATACGGTGGCCAATCTGCAATTTAAGGTTGCAAAAAACCGCTATCTCATTGGAAAGATAGATATCACCAATTTATTTTATGCTCAAAGGGAAAAAGATTCTGCCAGGAGAGATTACTATCAAACCTTAAGAAAACTTTGGACGCGCTATTACGAGATCCGAAAACTGTCGCATTACGATTTTGCAAATAAACGAACCTTTGACCAAGATTGAGATTACTTCAGCGTTTTAAGGTTAAATAATTTGAATTGAACCGTTAAAGGTTCCGTAGCGCGGGGAACAGAATCACATCTTTTATAGAATTCTGTTCAGTCAGCAACATCACCAAACGGTCAATCCCAATTCCTACACCTCCAGTGGGCGGCATACCGATTTCAAGAGCCTGCAGGAAATTTTCGTCCACAACTTGTGCTTCTTCATCCCCCAACTCCCGCAACTTGGCTTGTGCTTCCAGGCGCTGTCGCTGATCGATGGGGTCATTGAGTTCACTGAAGGAATTGGCAAATTCCATCCCGCCGATGAACAGCTCAAAACGTTCCACTAAAGTACCGTCTCCGTCTCGTTTCAGTTTTGCCAACGGCGAAATGGCCGTGGGGTAATCGTAAACAAAAGTAGGTTGGATCAGGTCAGGTTCGATTATTTCACCAAAAAGTTTGTCCAGGATCTGGCCATAATTCATTTTGGGTGAAACTTCCAGCTTAAGAGACTGGGTGAACTCGAGCAGCTGATTTGTGTCCATTTTATCAATTGCTTTTCCCGTCTTCTGATTGAGCAGATCAAACATGGATTTTCGCTCAAAAGCTTTGGTTAGATCGATGCCATTGCCGCCAAACAGGACTGTTTTCTTGTCTACCGCAGTTGCTGCTGTTTTGATGAGGGCCTCTGTGATTTCCATCATATCGTATAAATCCTGATATGCCTGATAAAATTCCAGCGAGGTGTACTCCGGATTGTGGTTTCTGTCCATGCCTTCGTTGCGGAAGTTCTTGGCCAATTCATAAACTTTTTCAAATCCGCCAATGATGAGACGTTTCAGATAAAGTTCGTCGGCGATGCGCAGATATAGTTTCTGCTCCAAAGTATTATGGTAGGTTGTGAAGGGTCTGGCAGAGGCACCGCCGTAGATTGGCTGCAATGCAGGCGTTTCGACTTCCACAAAGTCACGGGTATCAAAAAAACTGCGGATGGAGCGTATAATTGCCGCTCGCAGTCGAAAGACTGTTTTTACTTCCGGATTTGCGATAAAATCCAGATGTCGCTGTCGGTAGCGCAATTCCTTATCGTCAAATTCGTTGAAGACCTGACCGTCTTTCGCTTTCAAATTAGGTAGCGGTCTGATGCTTTTTGAAAGGAGCTCCAATTGTGTCACATGCAAAGTCAGCTCTCCGGTTTTTGTTCGAAAAACCTCACCACCGACACCGATGATATCGCCTATGTCAAGATTTTTAAACAGATTATTATAAAGGTCAATGCCAAGGTCGTCTCTCTTAAGGTAAATCTGCTGTTTACCGCTCTCGTCTTGAATATGGGCAAAACTGGCCTTCCCCATTTTACGTAACGAGACCAATCTCCCTGCGACAGAGACCGATGTTCCAACTAAGTCGTCTCCGCCTTTCTGAATGGCCTGAACATGTGTGTCAGCTTTAAAATTATAGGGATAGGGATTATAGCCGGCCTCCCGGATCCGGTTCAATTTTTCTAACCGAAAATCGATGATCTGCTTTAAACTTCTTTGGTCGTTCGCCAAGTTATTTTTTCTCCATATTCATAAGTAAATACTTCCGAATGAAGCGGTTGATATCTCCATCCATCACCGCCTGTATATTTCCAGTTTCCTCTTTTGTGCGATGGTCTTTTACCAGGTTGTAGGGATGAAAGACATAGGATCTGATTTGACTGCCCCATCCAATATCCATCTTTTTATCTTCCAGGACTTGTTTCTCTTTGGCTTGTTCTTCCTGTTTCAATTTGTAGAGTCTCGCCTTGAGAACTTTCATAGCCTGATGTTTATTCTTCAGCTGGCTGCGTTCGTTTTGACACTGGACTACCGTTCCGGTAGGAATGTGAGTAATGCGAATTGCTGAATCGGTTTTATTCACATGCTGCCCTCCGGCACCACTAGAGCGGTAAGTGTCAATCCGCAAGT
>CAZIYQ010000153.1:0-6658 GCA_964543505.1 uncultured bacterium
ATCCTGATCCCACTTCAATATAATTTGCAGGCTTAATGTCCCGTATCATATAATAAACTAATTTTGCATCTATTTCAGTAAATCCAAGACCAAAACCTCCCTTTCTCTCTACACCGTAATTAAATTTATGGAATTCATTTGAGTATTGCGATTCGAGATATTGTAAATATTCACACAATTTATGTAAATCAATATTTACTCCAATTAATTCGGTGGGTTTGTACCATCTCGTGAGATTTTTTTTAAGATCCGTTAATACGGGTATAGGCGAATAAAAATCCCTAATTCCGTAAACATTTAAGCCGAAAACATTTATTATTTTAATGAAACCATAATGAATAGTATTTTTTAGCTTCCAAATTATCCACCAGAATTTTTCAAACTTACTAATTGATTGTCTGTCTCCCATTACATTACCTCCTGTAAATTAGTACAATATCTAGCCTTTGAGTATTTTCCTCGCTGCATTCTCGCCACTTATAAATGATTCATCTGTCCATTGATATCCCCATAAACCGTATCTACCACAGTAAGCCAAACCAATATCATCCAAAAACCCATGGACAATTTTTAATGCTTTTTCTCTATCTAAATCGAAAATAATATTTGCATAATTTATAATGGAAGATTTGCTAAAAATAATTTTATCTGATTCCATGATTATTCCACATCTTTTTAAATCTCTTATTACGGGCTTTATGAGGTCGTTAGCTTTACACCTCAAAGGACGGTATTTATTCGAGAAATATATTTCTGCTTGAATGCTTCCCATTTTATGAGGAGTCATTTTTTTGGACAAAAGTGCGGGAAAACTGATTCTTGAAAATATATAATCGCTATCATAAAAATAAGTCCATACTGCTTCTGATAGTTGGCAGCGATCAACACCGATATTTACGATGACTGCTGTAGTGCAGGCCAGTTTATCAACCGCAGTTTTCACATCTGATGGAACATCATTAATAATTTTTATTAATTGAGGTAATGGGATTGATGAAATTAAATGGTCAAATTTTTTAGTACCATTATTGTAAAATGTGATTGCTTTTTGCTTAAAATCAATTTTATTAGCCTCGTGATTTAATAAAATCTGATGTGATTTTATAAATTTATTAAGAAAAGAAACAAAACCCCCAAATGTTGGATATCGAAAACTTTTAACATAATGTACATCTTTAGTTTCAGGATTGAATGCTCCATCAATAACTTCCTTCATGTCAGGTTTGTAAACTCTTGGTCCTATCCAGTTTGTAGACATATTATCAGCTGAAACAGTGTGATATTTCTTACAATATTCCATCGGAAAAGTCATCGAGAATGTCCTACCAAAATTTGAAATTAACCAATCTTTATAATTTCTAATCTGTGTTATTTTTTCTGATTGCAAACCATCAATCTCATGTAATATTTTTTTGATAAGATATTCTGGAAGTCCAAAAAGATTGCACTGAGCAGGATGTTTTATCCAATGTCCCTGCCAAAAATTATTTACGTTAGCACTGATCTCTTCAAATTTATAATTTACGCTCTCTTCAAATAATTTTTTAATACGATTATTACTGGTAAAAGAAACATGCGGACCATCGTCAAAAATAAATCCAGAATCGAAAAAAGAAGCAGCGTGACCACCATAATATGCATTTTTATCATAAATTGAATATTCATGATGTTGTTCATTCAGATAGTGAGCTGCACCTAACCCCGCCATTCCTGCCCCCAATATTATAATTTTCTTATTGTTCATCTCTTTCGTTGGATGATCCGAATTGTTTTATATACTCCCCAATCGCACTTTGGATCGAGTAAAAAGGGTGGTATTCCAATTCACATTCTAGTCTGGTTGGATCAGCAATGATTTTATCCTGTTCATATAAGCTCTCCCTATCATCAATGTATTTAATCACAGTTGATTTATTGAGCATTTTAGAGATCATTTCAACCAAACGATGTGTAGATATGCCTTCCCCAGTACCAATATCTACTGATCCCTTCACTTGAGAATTGAGCAATTTTACGAGAGATTTGGCTACGTCCTTGACATATATGTAATCACGAACTTTACCCTTATTTTTCAGATATACTTCCTCATCATTCAGAATTTTAATTATAGTGGATGGGATGAGACGCTTCACATTTTCTCCTGATCCAAAAGCAAAGAAGACGCGCGCATGTGCATAAGATAAATCAATGTTTTTAAAATATTGTGAAAGAACATTAAATAATGAGTTTTTAGTCACTCCATATAAGGTCGAAGGTTGGACTATTGATTTTTGCGTATTATAATTATCTCTGGATCCAAAATATTCGGCACATGTTCCAATTGTTATCAACCTTTGACCACCGGATTTAGCGAATTCCTCCGCCAAGTTTAAACTGCTTATTAACCATCTTATATTTTTTGTAGATTGATAAACTTTTCCATATCGAGTGTACCACGCAAGATGAATAAGTTTTTCAGGTTTCAGGTCAAATATTAATTCATTAACTGCCTGTTTCTGGTGCAAATTACAAGTATGCCAATGTATTTCATTGTTTTTGTCTGGAAAATGTAGCGTTGATGCAACTGCATGAATTTCTCCATTGCCTTCCTTCAGGTACTGAAGAACATAGTTTCCTATAAACCCGCTAGCACCCGTGACTAGAATTTTTTTCCTTCTAGATGAATTCAATTTATTTTGCTTTTGTGGGAATCAATAGATTTGTAGTGATGGTATTGGAATTACAAACATCCCATCCCATTCTCGAATGAAAGATAGTTGGTCAATGATTTCTTCCTTTATATTCCAAGGCAGAATGAGAACATAATTAGGTTTGGTTCTCGCAATCTCATGGGGATGCTTGACTGGAATATGCGAGCCTGGTAACAATGTGTTTTGTTTATGTGGGCTTCTATCAGCAACAAACTTTAAATGAGTTACAGAGATTCCACAATAATTCAAAAGTGTATTCCCTTTTGCTGCAGCACCATACCCCACAATTGTTCTTCCATGAGCCAATGAGTCATGAATAAACTGAAGCAATTCTGTTTTTACCTTATTTGCTCGCTTCTGGAAGTTACTATACGTATCCATCCTGAATAATCCATATTTAAGCTCTTTTCCAATCATCAAATCGATGGACTTCTTTGTTTTAATTTTATGGTTTTCTTCATGACAAGCATAAATCCTTATCGAGCCTCCATGCACAGGTAGTTCGATAACATTAAATAGTTTGAGTCCATGATGAGTAAATATTTTTCTTACGGTACTTAATGAAAGATAAGAGTAATGTTCATGATAAATTGTGTCAAATTGATTATTCCGGATTAATTGTAATAAGTGTGGAAACTCCATTGTGATTAAACCGTCGGGTTTCAAAAGAATTTTCAACCCTTTAACGAAGTCATTGATATCTGGAACATGAGCAAGAACATTGTTCCCTATTAGAAGATCTGCAGTCTTCCCCTTCTTCTTCAATTCTTTGGCGGATACAGTTCCAAAAAAATCAGTTATTGTTGGAATGCCATCTGCTATTGCGGTTTTTGCAACATTTTCGGCAGGTTCAACGCCAAGTACTGGTACTCCAGACATTTTAAAGTGTTTGAGAAGAGATCCGTCATTACTAGCTATCTCAACTACCATACTATTATTATTAAGGTTATAATCATTGATCATTTTACTTGCATATGAACGAGTGTGTTGAATCCACGTGTCTGAATAGGAGGAAAAATAAGCATAATTCCTAAAAATTGCATTTGGAGATACATGAGCTGGTAACTGGACGAGAAAACAGCTCGTACATACAAATACCTTTAGGGGATACCATTTTTCATCTGAAATTACAGTCTCGTTTGCCAGATATGAATTTGATAATGGTGAAATACCCATATCAATAAATGTTCGTTGCAATAATGATCCGCAAAACCTACACTTATAAATTTTCATTTTTACTGCTCATAAAATAATCAATCTGTGAATTGGTAATCGATGGTATATCCTTTTGGTTTTTATATGCTTGATACCACTCAGTCGTCAACTTAACTGCATCAGATAACTCCAAGACGGGCCACCAGGCCAATTGTTCATGTGATTTTGAACAAATCAACAGTAATTTATTTGATTCATGTTGTTGTTGGGGAGTGTATTTCCACTTTGATTTAATCCCCCAATTCCGATGTATCAAAGTAATAAGTTCGGATACGGATAAAGCATCATTTTCATCGGGGCCAAAATTCCAACCTCCCTGAAAATCATCCCCGCAATCCCATAATTTTTCAGCTAATTTCAGATAACCGTTTAATGGATCAAGAACATGTTGCCATGGTCGGATTGAATTAGGGTTTCGAATTACGAGATTATCATCGTCGAAAAGGTTCCGCATAATGTCTGGTAAAAGACGATCTTTACCCCAATCACCACCACCAATAACATTCCCTGCTCTAGCCGATGCAACTGATGGATCAGAACGATTCTGAAAATATGATCGAATATATGCTGAAGTAACTATTTCTGCGCAGCCTTTCGAACTCGAGTAAGGATCATAACCTCCGATTCTATCAGTCTCAACATATCCAACATTCTGATTAGACTCTTCATAGCATTTATCCGATGTAACGATAACCGCCGATTTAATCGTGTTGGATTTTCTGATTGATTCTAAAATATTGACGGTTCCAATTACATTTGTTGTAAATGTTTCTAGAGGATTTAGATATGAATATTTAACTAGTGACTGTGCCGCCAAATGAAACACTATATCAGGTTTCTGCTCATGAACATATGATTCGAGTGAAACAAAATCCCGAATATCAGCAATCTTAGACGTAATTAATTCATCTAAAGACAAAAGAGAATATAAATTTGGATTCGTTGGGGGTTCTAGGGAATATCCGACAACTTTTGCTCCCAATTTCCATAACCAGAATGACAACCAGCTTCCTTTAAAGCCAGTGTGTCCGGTTATAAGAACTTTTTTCCCTTTCCAAAAATCTAAATTCATCACCAGACTTTCCAAGGTGCTAGTTTATCATTCCAAAGTGTTTCGAGCGTATTTTTCTCATGAAGCGTGTCCATACAAGACCAAAAACCAGTATGACGGAATCCCATTAATTGTCCATCAGCTACTAAACTCTCAACAGGGTCCCTCTCCCAAATAGTGTCATCATTCTCAATATATTTTATCACTTCCTTTTCCAAAACAAAATATCCTCCATTGATCCAGCCTTCAGCTCGACTTGATTTTTCGTAGAATTTTTTCACTAAATCATTTTCAAAAGTTATCCTGCCAAATCTCGCTGGTGATTTTACAGTCGTTACAGTTGCTAATTTCCCATGTGAGCGGTGGAATTCCAGCAATTTATTTAAATTGATATCTGCCACACCATCTCCATAGGTGAAAAAAAAGGTTTCACCATCCTTAAACCAATCCCCCAGTCTCCTTAATCGACCTCCTGTTTGTGTTAAGAGCCCCGTATCAATAAGATGAATCTTCCAGTCTGGATTACTCCCATTATGGACAGTCGTTTTACCTGTCCTTAGATCGATGGAGATATCATTATTTATTGCGGAGTAATTATAAAAATATTCCTTGATATATTCACCTTTGTAACCGAGAGCTATTATAAATTCATTTATTCCACAGGCAGAGAATATTTTCATGATATGCCACAGAATGGGTTTACCCCCTATTTCAACCATTGGTTTGGGCTTTACTCTCGTCTCTTCAGATAGCCTTGTACCAAATCCTCCAGCTAAAATAACTGCCTTCATATACACTTCTTTAATTTAATGTTATATTGATTAATTCTGATAAAATTGAATAATCGAATCAATAATTTTATTTTGTTCATCTTGTTTTAATCCAATATATAATGGTAACCTCAGTAAACATTCTCCGTACTTAACGCTATTGGGTAATTCTGGACCCTTATAAAAGGTTTTAAAATAAGGAGACAAGTGCAATGGTTGATAATGAAAAACAGCATTGATCCCACGGTCTTTAAGGTAATTGATTAAATCTGACCTAATTTGATGGCTGTCACAAACTACATAAAAGATATGATAATTATTAGTTGTATCGTTTGGAATAAATGGCAATGTCAGTTTACCATTCTTTTCGAGTGGTTTTAATGCCTGATTGTATCGGTTCCAGATTTCTGCGCGGCGGGATTGAATTGTTTCAATATTTTCCAGCTGTGCATATAAAAAGGCTGCAATCAAATCTGATGGTAAAAATGAAGACCCTATATCTATCCAGCCATATTTATCGATCTCTCCCCGGAAAAATTTTGACCGATCCGTACCCTTTTCTCTTATGACTTCAGCCCTATCAATATATTCTTCATTGTTGACAATCAAAAGGCCGCCCTCCCCGGATATGATATTTTTTGTCTCATGAAAAGATAAAACACCCAAATCTCCAATGCCCCCGAGGGGTCGGTCTTTATATTTTGATTCTATGCCCTGAGCAGCATCTTCCACGAGGAATAGGTTATATTTCTTACACAGAGCTTTCAGTTTGTCCATGTCCGGTGCAATACCCGCATAATGAATGGGAGCAATGACTTTGGTTCCCGGAGTTATTAATGACTCAATTGAATCAATATTAATATTGGGATTTTCTGTGCAACTATCGGCAAACACGATATTAGCTCCCCTGAGAACAAAAGCGTTTGCCAGGG
>CAZIYQ010000154.1:0-6637 GCA_964543505.1 uncultured bacterium
CGGATTTTTGAGATCAATTTCATTGAAGGTCGGAAGAAGTTCATCAACAATCTCCTCTCGGGTTGATCAAAACGATTGTATCCCAGATACTGGCGAACCAGAGATCAGTTTTTCTCTTCAATGTGGGCATTGTCATTCTTGTGGTATGGCAGGGATCGTGTGAACTTAATAGGACGTTTTCGCTTAATGAAATGATTATGAATTTGCCAATTCAGAAACTCAGAACCTTTATCGCAATCAAAGCCAAGCAGTTCAAACGGTAGTGATTTCTCAATACTGATTAAGGCTTTCTTTACATTCACAAGACCTTTCTCCCATACCGCTCTTTGTTCGGACCATCCAGTAGCAATATCGACGGTATTAACGGTATGTATGTAGGAACCAGATATAACACCACCACAATGAGCCACTGTATCGGGTTCCAGATATCCGGGCCGGGTCTCATCCCATTGACCGGTCAATATGGGAATATGCGTTTTCAGGATAGAACCGGGTTTTGTGGTAGAAAATCCAAGTTTGTACCAATGAGATCTGGAAGGTGCCAGCAAGCGATCAATCGTTGAAGTGGACATTTTGAGCAGGGTTGATTCAATACCTGGCAGAGTATTTTCAGTACTTCAACAAGTATCGGATCACGGTACTCCTTGGGTCGTCCTCGACGCTTCCTCCTCCGCTGGCGAAGTGGTGCATTAAGAATCCGGATGGCATATTTTCGATGGTATCCACAGTTTTTACAAAACTCATCTAAGATGGTTGTCTTGGTCTTTTTATCTGATCTCTGATACCGTTTACGGATCGACTGCTTGTATTCTTTTCTTGCTTGATTGCTCATAATAATGCCCCTCATTTATGGGTAACATTAATTATGATGCAACGTATCTAATCAAAATTGGCTTGGGTTACATTTATTTTGACTCAATGCGGTGGTCAAATTTTACAGAATTTTTCTTGCTTAACATGGCAATATTGTGGTACACTTATAAAAATTTTATTAGGTATAATATCATTAATAAAAACAGATAAACATAATTCAAAATATCATAAGGAGCAATATGAATTTATACAACAAACACAATCGATATAAAATTATAACTACAGGATTTATCTTAGTAACCGCATTATTTCTGACTGGCTGTAATGATAATATTACAACAAAAGAGATCAAGAGTGTAAACACTGCTTCGGGTGTAGGGGAAATTGGTTATGAGGAAGTCGGATTGCTTCATAATTTAGGACTTGAGTATATCAAGTCAGAATATAATACAAATCCACCAGTTTTTGATGCTCAAATCGAATATATCACATCAAGTTCGATAGAATTCACTAATAATTTACCCAATTCTCAATATCACTTTCATGGAAATCCAAACTTTTTAAGAAGTATTGCTCAAGATATTTATTTCCCCCATGAAGAAGATAGAGATGATGGTTTGAGCTATCTAACATCATTAATTGATACGTTGCAGATTTCAGAAGATCACAAAATATTTTTATATGACCTTGCAAGTGAAATTGAAAATAATGTTGAGTTGGGAATAATCTTTGAAGTAAATATTGATTCATTGATTGAAGGTATTTTGGAGCTCAATAGTGAGGAAGATTTCAACCTATTAGCTAGCTGTTCTGTTGCTAAAAATTCAGCAGAATATTGGACTACTGAAACAAAAATGGATTGGTTCGAAACAATTTATAATGTTTATCTTACAGAATTAGGTATTAATGTAAATCAGGTTCCACAAGAGGATCATGACAATGCTGTTTTAGAATTTTTAGATTGTGCTTCTCTGGAAAACTTAGTGGGTTGTGATGTTGGCGGAGGTGTTGTGGGTGGTTTAACTGGGGGTATCCCTGGTATTCTTCCTGCAGCAACAGTTAGTTCTACTGCATTAATTATTGGTTGTGCTGCTTCAGCCCTAGTGCACTGGATATTAAGTTAATAAATTTATAAATATTGTCCTTGCCTGCTAGTGGTTTCTGCGATTACCCTAAAATTATATTTCAAAACCTCAAATCGCGGTCGCGCCAGGATGATAATTATGAATATCCCCCGTTGTATGAATTATGTATTTAGAAAAACACAACTTGCATTCGCGTTCATCTAATTCAAACAACGGGGGATATCTAAAATAGTTACTTTTAAAATTTAAAGACTTATATGAAATACTGTTATTCAACTCGACAAAATATTTATCTATTTGCAGTTTATTATACTGCTTTAGATATTATTTATTATTTCTCAACAACCTTTTTAAGTCACCCCATTGGAACTGGAGATGATTTAAGCAGAATGCTAAACGGCGTTATCTTTTTATTATTATTCAATATATTGAATCGTTTCAAGAAAACAAAGGTGTTTAAGATTTAGCCTGCCAAGTATTTTTTTGTGTGTGAAAACCACAGTGTCACACCATGAACAGGTAAGATATTTTATCTTCATCAGATTCGATCTTACATAATTGTTTTCTTCAAGTTTCTCAAAATCGTTAAATCCAAATCATTCATCGTAACTCTCTGCCGACGGGCAACTGATCTGATAAGGGTGCCATAAACCAGCTTCATCGCCCCCTTCTCATTCTGATGCCGGGGAACAGTATTAGTTCTGCGTTTCTCCTTAACAAATGACCGCTCAATCAGGTTTATGGTTCTTATCAAACTTTCGATGACCTTCCGGAAAATCAAGATGAGTAAAACAAGCATCAAGGTCCTCTTGAAAACAATGAACCATGGATGGATGCGAATCTGCATATTTCTCAATAATCCGACTGGCAATAAGATCATCTGTATCCCTGTCTGCTGCGTAATAAACCATCTTCACCATCCTTTCAAGTATTTTTATCAAACATAGACGTAGCTCCTTTATTGTGCAATTCATAGGTTTTTAATACCCTGAATTTACCAATACTGGAGCTATTTCTCTCTATACAGAATCTCCTAATTCACTGATATTATATTAACTTAATAACAACACTCAATGTATTATCGGGGGGTGGCAAGGTTTGTTGAGGAACTGGCCATCCACCCTTTTTTAGAATGGCTTGAATAGAGCAAGCTGATTGGGGTTATCACGAGTAGCTTTGGTAACAGGCCTGAATGTTAATTTTGAATATTTGCAGCCTGCTCTTAAACAGGTTGGACGGAAGGCAGGTAACGCCGGTTTGAGGACCCCACCATTGATTCAAAATTGGCGGGAATTCATGAACTGCATGAAAACGTCCGGGTTATGATATTATGGAATCTCTCCATTGCCGGTCTTTATAAATTCCGGTGCGCTTCACATCTTATGAGGCGATCGTATAATTTTGTTTTTGTGACATATTTATGTGAGTCGATTTTTTCCTCTGATTCAATTTCTACCAGCCCGAAATATTCTAAAAACCGTTCAAATGTGCGCAGCGAATAACATAGAGAGGCTTCAGTCTTTACAGTCCTGTAACTCCTGACAGGTATTAAATCCAGTAATTTAGGAAATGCCTTGAAATATTTGTCGGCGTAAAAATTTACATTATGCTTCTCGTTCCCATATTTACTGAATAATATCAATGAGAAAACAAATCCGAACCGTCCGATAATTTCCTGGCTAAATCCGTCATAATACGCCCAGTTAAATTTGGTACAAAACGTCATCAGGATCAGGGTGAGCAACTTGCGGTCATCATGAATCGTATTTTTCCCAGCCCTGGTGAGACTCAATTTGTTATGTCTTTTTTTTACCAGTCGCGACATCTCAAGCAGGATTCTCGTCAGGTTTATTGTTCTGGAATCGGATTCCTTGACCAACTTTAAAATCCCTGCCTCAATGAAAGGTTCTTTTAAAAACTCCTGTCGATATATATCTGCAACGAATTTTGTGAGAAGATAACCCCGGTTTGTCAATTTCATTTCACCCTGCGCTTCAATTAACCCGGCAAGATACTTTATTTGATTTAATATCGGAATAGAGCGGTACTCAGATGGCGTTAACGGCATCCATTGAATCGGACTGTTTTTGCTGAACGGCTCATAAAGTATGGATTCCATTTCATTGGGCGAATATCCTTCAAAATCGGGAATTTCCCGGCTATTTTGATCCGATATCGCTCTTCCAATATAATTGTGTAAATCCTCTTTCATTTTGCCTCGTGTTATTGCCGGATATCAATGGATTAAGGTGTTACAGTAAACCTCTCATCGGCGCTCATTGTATCACTCACCAAACTGCTTGTGGAGAGCGGAGCCCAAGTAGCAACGGCCAATATCTACCCCTGCGCCCCCGTGATCAGATTCACGCACAGGACCACATCCAAAACATTGACCGATCCGTCGGTATCGATATCTGCCGCCCAAATCTGATAAGAGTCGGGGGACTGCGAACCCAGGATGATGCCCACGATCTGGACGATATCCAAAACATCGATGTCAAGGTCGCCGTTTACATCTCCGCGGATGTTCGTATGTGAATGATCCTGTAAGACGGTATTTGCCTCCATCAGGCAAAACAACGACACGGGACCGTGGCCGCCCAGTAATGCAGATAATCCGATGAGGTGGACGTCTTCAGCGCCGTTGGCAATGAAGGTATCATAGGCCAGTTGAGAATTTCCATAAGGCACGATCTCATCTCCCATCCCGTGGATCAGATAGACGGGCGCCTGCGGTGTCCAGTCGTACAGGTCGTTTTCCTCCAAGGCCAGCCGCAACGGATGCTCATCGTTATTTGCAAATTCATCAATCACTGAAGGTTGCAGAATATTGATCGGCACCGACGGTAAATTTTGATTGATCTCCCAGCCGGGGTGCGTGCCGTCAAACAGCCCCGGTAAAATGGATGCGTAATCACTGGTAAAGAAATCCTGAAAATTCCCATCCTGATAGTACTGAATATACGCCATGAGAATGTATGCTACGAAATACGGCTGAGAATAGGAAACTCCCGACAGCATCATATCCAGCATGATCCCGGATAAGCTGTATGCACCGGCCATGGGGATAGAAAGCGTAACGGTAAATTCATCTGCGTAATTTTCTTCAATGGCTTTGTGAGCCGCCATCGTAGTATATCCGCCTTCGGAATATCCCAGCAAAAAAAGCTGATCATTATACTGGATATCATCGCGCTCATCGCAAAAATACCGGGATGCCCGTATCAGGTGAATAATGGATTCTGCAGAAGGGGAAGCGATATGATAGGGATGAAGCATTTCGGATACGCCCAATCCGATATAATCCGGTTCCAGAGTGATATATCCGGATGACCCGAGCCACATATTGATGCCGTCGAAACCATAAACGGAAGATACATTATCTCGTACGGTTTCCGTTCCGTGCTGGCTGGAGACAACCGGGAATGCCAGTTCGTCATTTTGCGGGATAGTGATCGTCCCGGATGCCAGAACGGGCTCGCCATCTGGGAATTCCGTCTGATAAACCACCCGATACACCGAAATATCATAGAAGGCCTCCAGCGCCTGTAATCCAAACAGAGCGTTTAACAGATCTTGAACCTGCGAAGCAGACATGGTGCCTAACAGTTCGGTTTCGATAATATCGCCGTTTTCCTGAGGGAATATCAACCCGCACAGGCTCAAAAGCAGACTCATGATGATAATTGTATGTTTTTTCATGGGTATAAAATAAGACTGATATGTTACACTATGATAGCCTGCTGAAGTTTGTTACACACGGAATAATCACGAAAAATAATATGATATAAAATGGAATTATCCGCTGCAGACAGATTCCGCCGGCAACAGGTCGGAGGATTGAAAGTCAGTGGTCTCAATAAACACCTAGACGAGTTGCAATACGAATAATCAAGATCATTAATGTGGATTCTTTGACTCGAAATATCACTCTGTGATTTCCTACTCGAAGCCTTGCTAACCCGGAATACTTACCCTTGAGGACTTTAATATTATTCTTCAGTGATGCCGGATTATTGGCTAGAATCTCAATTTTCCGTTTAATTCGTTTCTGCCAAATTGGGTCAATGCTCATTAGATCATCAACAGCCCTTTTCAGAAACCTGATTTCGTACATCACAACCCAAGTTCTTTCCAAACTTCTTCTGCCGGGATGGTTTCAGAAATATTTTCGCCAATTTCATCAAGTCTGTTCTCAGCAAGCACAGCATCCAATTCATCAAAGTACAATTCAAGGGCTCGAGTGATTATTCTGCTTTTCTTATCTTGTATTTCAACTGAAATAGAAGTGAGTTCATCAGCTAATTTTTGAGGCAGTGTGATATTTAATCTGGTGTGTTTCTCCATAATTACCTCTTAATTAAGACGCATAAATATACACACTATTTAACATAATATAATAAGCACAAAAATAACCCTTGGCTGGTAATCTTCAATTTTCTAAATGTCAAAATATGAATCAGTGATCCTAATGGAAGCCTGGCAGCCCACGGATTCATCCGTGGGTTCGGTAGGACGACGAAAGGAGAAACCGTTTGAACGGTTTATTGGAGCTGCAGATCGAGCTCTCCGGAAATAAAATTGTGGGTATTCAGATATGCAACCCCGGAGGAGTTGAAATATGAATAGATAACGGAAAATCGACAGCAGCAACCCTGAAGGGGTTGAATATAAATAGTGTCTGACTGGTAAGTTGACGATAGCCGGATTTTATTTTTCTAAGAAGGTATTTGCTTTTG
>CAZIYQ010000155.1:0-6576 GCA_964543505.1 uncultured bacterium
AAAGATTTCTCACTGCGTTCGAAATGACATAAAGGGATGGGTTATGTTGGGCTAAAGCCCTTTTCTTGGGTATGGTTAAACCCCGCGCTGAAGCACGGGATTAGCTAAAGAGAGATCAAGACCCACAGCTTCAGCTGTGGGTGTATTGTGAAAAGAAAGTGAAACCGTTTCAACGGTTTCTGGGATGTGGCGGCATGTACCCACAATTAAAATTGTGGGTTACTTGTTGTTCTTTAGGGTGCAGAGACAATTCCCCATCAAACAACACAGCAGGGCACCTAAAATAATTTTTCATCCATGGTGTAGCGGACGAAAGTTGCATTCTGCTTCAGCTCCTCAATAGTGGCCGCACCCATGTAACTCAGGGCACTGCGCAATCCCGCTTCGATCTGATCAAAGATATTTTGTACGCTGCCCTTATAACCGACGATCGTCTCATCTCCCTCCACGAAATAGGGATTATTTTTGCTCTTTTTCTGTACTGCGAAGGAAGCAGAACCTCGAAAAGCCTTGTACAATTTTCCGTTGTATTTTAAAATATTCCCTTCGGCTTCTTTGGTCCCGGCAAACATGCGGCCGATCATCACCAGGTCAGCGCCCAAGGCCAGCGCCAGGGCAATATGGCCTACTTGAGAGACACCCCCATCGGCGATGATTAGCGAACGAAGATATTTATCCTGCTTGATTTGCACGCATTCCTGCAACGCCGAAACAATTCCCTGACCGACTCCGGTCATGATGGAAGTCGTACACATGGAACCATTACCAATGCCCACCCGTATGGCATCTACCCCAAGGCCGGCTAGATAGTCAAAGCCTTCTTTTGAAGCCACATTGCCGCAAATTACGAAAGTGTCTCCCAGACTTTTGAGGGTGTCGATGATTGGCTCCACATAGAGATTGAAACCATTGGCCACATCCACAATGAAAAAGCGGGCTCCGGCGGCATAGAGCAATTTCACAAAATCTGTTTCTTCGAGTCCAACAGCAATGAAAGCGTCTTTGCTCTCGGCATAAAGCTCTTCGTACTGAGCCAGGCGGCTCTCGTCACTTTGAAAACGATGGATCATGCCATACATGCCATTGTTGGCAAAGAAGCGGCACATCTCCGGTCCGCAGATGGTGTCCATGGGGGCCGGCAGAATGGGCATCCTAAAATTGATAGGCCGGTGCCCGTCTCTGATAGTCAGGGAAAGATCAATCTCGCTACGGCTTCTGAAGCGGGAGATATGTCTCGGGACCATGGAAATATCCCCATAGGTGCAGGTCTGGTTGAAAACGATCTGTTTGGTTTTTGTCATTTTATTTTGTATTCTGTAAATCGCGTTAAAATTTTTCTGATTTGAACCTGTAAAATTAGGACTATCGGCAGGTCACCCCAAAGGTTGGCAGAGCTGGCAGCATCCAGTTTACTCTAGTTTGAGAAATTGCCTGCTGGCCACAGAAGAGTCGAATGCCGCCAGTTTTTTCAACAGATCCCAGCCGCTGGTCGTCGTTAGATGCAGATGGGGATTTGCAGGCTCTTTGCGGATGGCCTGATTGGCGTACACAATACTCATACACAGACGGCAGCACGTCAACAGAAAAAGGAGGTTCCTTTCGTCTTCGTTTAGAGGTAAAACCTGATGATAACCCTGTACAAGCGCAAGGGCGTGAGCCAGAGGATTGCTCTTGCCCAGCATGGCATAGGCTGCAGCAATGGTCACTTCAAAGACTCTGCGCGTCCTCGTGAGATCTCCAAAATCGATAATCCCAAAACGCGGCGATGCAACCTCCCCCGGTAAGCGTAAAATATTGGTGTCGTTGGCATCCCCATGGATGACCTGTTTTGGCAGACAGTCAAGCCGGGGCTGAACTTCAATTTTAAACCGGTCAAGAAAATGGCGGACTGTCTGCTCCTTTTCTCTATTCTCCAGAAGCTCGAGAGATGCCTCCAGAAGCAGTGTGTTTTGCAGATCCCATTTGTGATCTCTTCGTGTACCAAGATGCTCAAAACGAGATAGGATCGCATCCATCTGTCCTAAAAACCGGCCCAGAGCCTTCGTGTTTCCCAATGGCGAATTCTCGTCCTCCGAAAGAAAAGAACCTTCAACAAAGGTAAGTACCCGAACCAGGAAGGACCTGCCATCCTGTGTAAGGGATGTAATCTCACAACCGTTTTGATCCCGGATTAGTTGAGGGAAGACTGCCGTGGGCAGCTTCTGGCTGAGGAGACTCATGGCCTCATTCTGGGCTGCGAGCTCAACTTTATTTGTAGCAACGTGGGAGATCTTACAAATAAATCGCGCTCCGGAGTGTGTGGTCAGGCAGAAGTTCTGATCGTCATAGCTCCCCAGTTCCAGCAGCGTTCCGGAAAGTCCATATTGATCGCTTATAAATGCCTCCAGTGTGGATTGATGGATGCCGGGGCGGCGGGGAATGTTCACTTCAAATCCGGCATAGATGGATTATAGATAAAGATGCAATGCCAAAGGTATCGAAAGGATGGCCTTTCCGAGTTTGAGGCATGGGGCATCGGTGAGGTGTATTATTTGTGTATATTCTTCTGTGAGTAGCGTTCCATGGCAACCGCTATGGGAATCCGGTACCGGCTCCGCTGACTATCAATAACTGCGTAGCTGTTCAAAACTTGTTTTTCATGCATTCTCAATGCAAACAGTTTCTCCGAATTTTCGGTAGGAAGTCCGTCTCCGTAAAAATCGTAAGCTTTTGCGGAAAAGTGTCGCCCGATGATGAACAGTCCGGTACCGAGCAGGATGAGCACCAGCAGCGGTAATAATTTTTTAACCCCAAAACCCGAGTTTGCTGTGTTTTTCATAGATAATAAATCAATGTTTATTGAAGTTAATGGATTGCTGAAGATAGGGGTCAGCCAGCGGCACAACAGGATGCCGGGTCAGGTTGTTCCAGGTCTGCCACAAGAAGATGCCGCCGATACCGGCCATGGTGCTGAAGTCCAGCCAGGAGATATGAACGCCATCGTGGTGTAGCGAAGGCATGATATTCCAGTACAGGTCCACCCAGTGCATGATCAGCAGCAGGAAGGCCACGGCTTTGAAAATACCAAGATTCCGTTTCGCAGCGTGAAAAATCAGAACGATGAAAGGAACAATAAAATGGCCGGCGATGAGGATCAGGCTCAACGATTTCCAGCTGCCCACCCAGCGATGGGCAAACCAGATGGTCTCTTCGGGAATATTGCCGTACCAGATCAGAAAATACTGACTCCCGGCAATGTAAGCCCAAAAGATGACGAAGCCGAAGGCCAACTTACCGAGATCATGATAATGTTCTGCGCTGATCTCTTTCTCTAATATCTTGTTGTATTGCAGCAACATGGCCATCAATGCTACAAAAACGATGGCAGATAGATAGGCTCCCCCGAAAATATAGACGCCATAAATTGTGGAGTACCAATGCGGGTCGGTGGACATGAGCCAGTCAAAAGCTGCAAAGGTAAAGGTGAGGGCGAAAACGACGGTCCCACCTGCACTTAGCCTGCGCATGCGGCCAAGCCCTGCCGCCCCGGTTTGGTTTACAGAATGTGTATAGAGCCTACTGATGATCAAATACCAAATTACAAAGTAGATGACGGTCCGCAGTCCGAAAAAAGTCGTGTTCAGATAGGGACTCTTCCATATCAGCAGCTGATCATGCCCCACATCACTCCAGTGATAGAGGGTGTGCAGTCCGAAGATAATGGGAATGAAAAAGATCAGCATCAGGGGCAGGGCACCCGTGACGGCCTCCACCATTCGTCGCAGAACAGTGCTCCACACAGCACCAGTGGCGTGGTGCATGAGCAAGAAGAAAAAAGCTCCCAGACCCAGAGTGGACCAAAAACAAAAGGCCACGAGATAGGAATGATAAAATTGTTCCGGATTGGTGAAATATCCGATGAAGCTGAGGACCAGCCCCACCACTCCCAGGGCCAGCAAGCGCTGCCGGGTGCCCTCGGTTTGGGTGAGTAAATAGGTTTTTGGATCAATATTCATGGATCAATTCAATTTTTTTAATTCGGTTAAAGGGACATCCTCCTGTGTGGCATTTTGACTAAACTGCAAGACCCGGACATAGGCAATGATGGCCCAACGGTCCCGGACTTTGATCTGGTGCCGGTAGCTGGGCATATTGCGCACACCATTCGTGATCACATTAAAAAGGTAGCCATCGCTGAAATTGTGTACTTTTTCACTGTGAAATGACGGTGGGGGAATCGGGAAGTTATACTGCATGATGATACCTTTACCATCTCCCAGCCGGCTGTGGCAGGGGGAACAGTAAATGTTGTATCTCTCCTGTCCCCGCTCAAGCAGTGCTTCATCTACTGTGATGGGAAGGTAATCTATCTCCTTACCTTTCGGGTTCCGCCCCCTGTAAAAGGCATCATCTTCGCGGAGTTCGTTCCGGGCAACTGTTCCGGGAACGGGCGGCCGCATGGTTCGGCCATCCTTGAAGAATGTGCTGGCGGACTGAGGGTCGTAGCGGTTTTGATCGTCCATGTTGGGGTTCAGATGGATAGGAGTATTGCGTGAGGCGGTCCCCTGGCAATTCCACAGCAGGAGAGCCAGTCCGGTACAGACCGCGATTATCGATGATCTCAGTTTCATTCGCTACTGATGGCCTCCACATTTTTTGCGCCGATTTTTAAAAGCAGAGTTTTAGTTTCCTGTTTATCAAAGAGGCTGTCCTCTGCCTCGATACTAATGAAGAATCCATCATCCGTTGCCTTCTTGAAATTGTCCGAGTTGAACAGCGGGTGATGAAAACGGGGCAAACCGTTGAAGTGGAGCATGCCAAACAATGCTGAAAATGCCCCGGCCAACACCATTATACCGAAGGTCACAATGATAAAGGCCTGCCAGCTGAAATAAGGTTTACCGGCTATTACCATGGGATAACCCACCGTGCTGGTCCAGGTTTGCAGGCCGAAGCCGCCGATTGCTCCGAGCAGTCCGAACAGACCGATCACCAGACCCAATCGGGTGCGCCGCATTCCCATAGCCTCGTCCAGCCCATGAACCGGAAAGGGCGAGTGACAGTCGAATTTCCGGTAACCGGCTTCGCGTACTTTTTCTGCCGCTTTGAGAAGTTCTCCGGGCGAAGAAAATTCTGCCAGGAATCCGTAAAGCGATGATTTACTCATGGTCTTTCGTCTCCTCAGGGGCAATGTAATGAGGGTTGGCGGCGGGTAATACGCCCTTTACCTCTGTCATGGAGACCATGGGCAGGAATCTCAAAAATAATAGAAAGAAGGTGAAGAAAAGTCCGAAGGTGCCCACAAAAGTCATGATGTCGAAAATTGTTGGCGAATAATAAGCCCAGGCTGAAGGCAGGAAATCTCTCGAAAGGGAAGAGACCACAATGACAAACCGTTCAAACCACATACCCACATTCGCCAGTATCGACAGGATGAACAGGATTTTCACACTGGAGCGGATCTTCTTAAACCAGAAAAGCTGGGGAATAATCACATTACAGGAGATCATGGTCCAGTAAGCCCAGGCATAGGGACCAAAAGCTCGGTTGACAAAGGCAAACATTTCGTAGCCATTGCCGCCATACCAGGCGATAAAAAATTCTATTGCATAAGAATAGCCCACCATTGACCCGGTTACCAGCATGATCTTGGACATTTTGTCAAGATGTTTCATGGTGATAAAATCTTTCAGTCCAAAAATCTCCCTGGCGATGATGCCGAGGGTCATCACCATGGCAAAGCCCGAGAAGATGGCCCCGGCCACAAAATAGGGTGGGAAAATTGTAGAATGCCAGCCGGGCAGGATACTGGTAGCAAAGTCTGTACTCACAACAGAGTGTACGGATAACACCAGAGGAGTTGCCAGACCGGCCAACACAAGATAGGCCAGTTCGTAATGCTGCCAGTGGCGATTGCTACCCCTCCAACCCAAAGAAAGTACGCCGAAAATCATCTTCCGGACTCGGGTTTTCGCACGATCCCGTAAAGTAGCCAGATCCGGAATCAGGCCCGTGTACCAGAACAGAATAGAGACTGTGAAATAAATCGAAACGGCGAAAACATCCCACAGCAGCGGACTCCTGAAATTGGGCCACATTTCCATTTGATTGGGGATTGGGAATACGTAATGCAGCATCCAGATCCGACCAACGTGGATCGTGGGAAAGACCAGGGCGCAGATCACGGCAAACAGGGTCATGGCTTCGGCAAAACGATTGATGGAGGTCCTCCATTTCTGGCGGAAAATATGCAGCACCGCAGAGATGAGAGTGCCCGCATGACCAATACCGACCCAGAACACAAAGTTCACGATGGCCCAGCCCCAGCCCACCGGATTGTTCAGTCCCCAGATGCCAATGCCCTCGTTAGCGAGGTAACCGATAACGCCCAGCAGAATGAGCAGCACGGAGACGGAAAAAGAAAAGGCAATCAGCCAGCCTTTGGGGGGCTTGCCTTCAACGATTGCGCAGATCCGCTCGGTAATAGAACCGAATGTCTGGTTGCCGGTGATCAGGGGTTCAGGGGCTGGAGCCGCTCCCCCAAGCACTGCCGCCTCAGGCGAAGATTGTTTTTTTATGGTTTTTAAATTCACTTAA
>CAZIYQ010000156.1:0-6575 GCA_964543505.1 uncultured bacterium
AAGTTTCTTGATATCCGGAAAATTATCGAAGCAGCTCTCGATAATGTCACATTGTTAAATCCCCTAAAAGTATTACGCACTGAATCCACTGGGAAAATCAATTATTATAAAACCTCGTATCTTGCTGAAACGGGAATGATCTTCAGGGGACTCGATGTTTGATCTGAATTTACTGGCCAAGGCGGGGATTCAACCGGAGGTAACCCGCACAAATTATTCATTTATTGAGCAAAGGACAAAGCAGGCGGTGATACCGGTGAAAGAGCTGGTCGAGGATGAACCTTACCGCGATCATAAAGGAAAAAGAAAATTACTGCCAATTATTCTACCATTTTTCTTCGTGATCATCATTGCTGCAGTTTATTTTTACAACACAGAGATTAATACAGTTTCCATCCCAAAAGAGATTGAAACGATATCAGTACAGGAAGAGTTAGCAAATGCCATTTCGATGCTTGGTAAACTATCGAATAAAGTTTATCTTCAACGCTTCCTGCTCACTCCGGAAGTAATCCTTTTGAATTTAAGATCTGATGACCAGATCGAATTAAATATGTTGAGCATGGCACTTGAAGACCTACTCCAGGTTCAGTGCCGAATCTCCGGCAGTAAGGAGTATGGCGTGCTGCTGTCAGCATCAATCCCCATCAGTTATGAGAGCCGTGAGCTCAATAATACCGCTGCTGTTAAAGGTATTCTTCAGAGCCTGGGTATTGAAAAAATAGAAGAATCCACTCTGAAAATTACGGCTTCTGTCAGCGATACTGTTGCCTATACATTGCTCAAAAATATGATGGATGCTGATCTGATCTACTATAAAAAATTATGGCTCGAATGCCAGAGCGATGAGGTTTGTCAGTTTGAACTTTTATACGACGCCTCGCCTGAAAAATGATCACAATAATTGCTGGAAAATACCGGGGAAGAAAACTCGGCGGGATATCACATCCCGGAATTCGGCCCACTCTGGCACGTGTTAAAAAATCAGTCATGCAGATTCTGGAACCGTTCACCGGGAAAAATGTACTCGATCTTTATGCCGGAATTGGCACTATTGGGATTGAAGCTTTGAGCAGAGGGGCAAAATCTATCACGGCAGTTGAAAGGGATTATTCAATTTTTCAGATTCTCCAGAGTAATTATGAAAAGATCTGCAATGCTGATGTGTTTCGTCTTATTAAAATGGATGTTCATCACCATCTTTCACAGGAAGACCAGCAATACGATATTATCTTGGCAGACCCCCCTTATCGCACCGTGAAATTTGAAGATCTCAGGGCTGATGTACAACCCCATCTCAAAAATGGGGGTATTTTTTGTATGGAAATGAAAAAAGCGCCCATTGAAGACAGAGAGGTTAGGATAAAACTCTACGGCAGAACTCAAGTTGTATTCTGGAGGAAGTCATCATGAAAATTGCAGTTTATCCCGGATCGTTTGACCCAATTACTTACGGTCATCTCGATATCATCGAAAGGGCGGTGACGTTGTTCGATAAAGTCATCGTAACCGTCAGCCGGAATTTTGAAAAAACGCCCTGGTTTTCCGCCGCCGAACGCTGTGATATGATCGAGATGTCTGTGGCCGGGTATGATAATTGTGAGGTCGATCATTTCAAAGGATTGCTGGTGGATTATGTTAGTTCAAAACACGGAACGGCCATCGTCAGGGGATTGAGGGCACTGTCAGATTTTGAATTTGAATTTAAAATGGCACTGATGAATCGCAGCCTGGCTGAAGATATCACCACTGTATTCATGATGCCACATGCCCGATATACACACGTAAGTTCCTCTCTGGTCAGAGAAGTCGCCGGTTTTGGCGGTGACATCTCCATGCTGGTTCCCCCGCATGTTGCTGACATGTTGAAAAAGAAATTTGAATAGAGAACTAATTACAGAACGGTTGCGTGAGAAAAATGTGGGCAGTGTAAAGATTGTACTGCCTGAGTGGGAAGATGAGCGAATCATAAAAGCAGCTGATCTTCTCAGGGCAGAGGGTATCGAAATTTTATCACCCGTCGATTTTAAGCTTCACAGAGAAGCTTACCGATCTTATATCCGCAGGCGCACATTTTCACGCAATTGGCCGGATGAGCTCATCGAAAGTTTTCTCGATGACCCTGTAAACTATGGAGCCATCATGCTGGCCCTCGGGGATGCCGATGGAATGGTCGCCGGTGTCACGACTCCCAAAACAGAGATTTTACGAACGGCCATCAGGGTGTTGGGCGTGAGAAAGGAATCCCGCTTCGTTTTCAGCTCAATTTTTCTCACCGCACCGGATGGATTACGTCGTTTTTCATTCGCTGACTGCAGTGTTGTGATAGAGCCAAAACCACTTGAATTGGCCACCATCGCCGGGAACACAGCCCTGTTCCATCAAAGGTTCACAGGGGAGGAGGCTGTCGTAGCTTTTATCTCGTTTTCGACACAGGATAAACAGGAACACTACAGAATTGAGCGGGTTCAGGAAGCCATGGTGAAATTTAAACGAAAATTTCCCCAAATCCGGTTTGCAGGTGAGATGCAGGTGGATGCTGCTGTAAATGCTTTTTCAGCCGATCAGAAAGTCGGCGACCCGGGCTGGAGGGGTCAAGCCAATGTGCTGATCTTCCCAAATCTTGATGCCGGCGATGTGGCTTGGAAAATTACCGAACAATTGGCCGGCTATTCGGTTATTGGCCCCAAGTTGTACGGACTCAACGGAGAACTCAACCTCGTATCGCGAGGATGTTCAATAGGAAATATCATCAATACTGTTTTGTTAACAATTTCGGAAAGGGAATTCAATGCCGTCTTACAATTACAAATGTGAAGATTGTGGACATCTTTCGACAGTTATACAAAGTATCAAAGACAAAGCCCTCGAGCACTGCACTGAATGCGGCGGTAAAATTTCACGCATCATCACCGGAGGGTCGGGGCTCATCTTCAAAGGATCGGGATTTTATGTAAATGATTATGCCCACAGTACAGCATTTAAATCCGGTGAAAAAATTAAAAAAACCGAAAAACCAAAAAGTCCGGAGAAATCTGACGTGAAAAAAGATTCCGTCAAAAGCGATTCATAAAATGCTGATCTCCGGTATTAAAAACTAAAAGGAGTCAAATGACAAATAATACAATACAAACAGCTAAAGAAAAATTTGCAGAAGTTATCGAGCAACAGCTAAAGAGAGTTGAAAGAATGAAAGCTGGTGAAGTAAAAACAGATTATTCAACGCTCAAACCCATCATCATAGGGATAATTGGCGGGGATGGGATCGGTCCCTACATTGCCACAGAAGCCAAACGGGTAATGGAGATTGTGCTTGCGGATGAGTTGAAAACAGGGAAAGTAGAATTCAGGGACATTGAAAATCTCACTATTGAAAAAAGAGCTGAAGTCAATCAAGCTGTCCCCACCGATGTTCTCGAAGAAATAAAACAATGCCATGTGACTTTGAAAGGCCCAACAACGACCCCGAGAAAAGGTGACCAGTGGCCAAATATTGAAAGCGCTAATGTAGCCTTGAGGAAAGAGCTGGATCTGTTTGCCAATGTCCGTCCGGTGAAAGTCCCCAGAGAAGGGATCGATTGGATTTTTTACCGGGAGAACACGGAAGGAGCTTATGCACTCGGCAGCAGTGGTCTCGAAGTCACGGATGATCTCGCCGTCGATTTTACGGTTGCGACCACTCAGGGTACAGAACGACTGATCCGCCTGGCCTTCGAATATGCAGACCGAAATAATATCAATAAATTAACATTTGTGACAAAGGCAAATATCATCAAAACCACGGATGGAAAATTCCTCAAAATCGGTCAGGAAATTGCAAAAGAATATCCCAAGATTGAAGTTGACGATTGGTATATCGACATCATGACCGCCAAGCTGGTGGATAAAAAACGCCGCTCACAGTTCAGGGTCATGGTTCTGCCAAATCTCTACGGCGACATCCTCACCGATGAGGCTGCAGAATTTCAGGGCGGTGTCGGTACCGCCGGTTCAGCCAATATTGGGAATAAATATTCCATGTTTGAAGCCATTCATGGTTCCGCACCCCGCATGGTAAAAGAAGGACGTGGACAGTATGCTGACCCATCAAGCATGGTGCGGGCAGTTGTCATGTTGCTGGATCACATTGGCTACTCAGAAAATGCGCGAAAACTCGAAATGGCTCTCGATATCACAGGCCAATTTGAAAAGAAATTGGTGATGACGGGGCGTGACACCGGTCCAAATGGCAGGGAGTTTTGTGACTATGTCATTGAGACCATGAATGACCCCGAACTCGAAAAGAAGTGGCAGTCCCATCAGGTATCCTGATCTAGAGATCACGAGCCTAAAATAGGAAAGTCCAGCAGTACCATGAAATTTGTTGATCAGGCTACTATTCACGTTAAAGCCGGCGGAGGCGGTCATGGCTGTATTGCTTTTTTACGTGAAAAAAACCGACCCAAAGGCGGCCCCTGCGGCGGTGATGGCGGCAACGGTGGCGATGTCATCCTAAAGGTTGATACGAATCTGGCAACCTTGCACGATGTCTCCTATCAGCGGCATTATAAAGCCGGCAGGGGTCAGCATGGACTGGGTACCAATATGCATGGTAAAAACGGCCAAGAGGTGATCATTCCCGTACCGCCCGGGACGATCATTCGAGATGTGGACAGCGGAGTTATCCTTTGTGACTTGATTCATGAGAATGAATTTTTCATCGTCGCCAAAGGTGGTAATGGAGGTTTTGGCAATGCCCGCTTTAAGACCCATACCAACACTGCTCCGAGAATTGCCAACGATGGCCAGGTCGGAGAAGCTAAGAACATCGAGCTTGAACTGAAGGTCCTTGCCGATGTGGGACTCGTGGGCTTCCCAAATGCCGGGAAATCTACTTTCCTGTCGAGAGTCTCTGCTGCTAAACCCAAAATTGCAGACTATCCCTTCACTACTCTCGTGCCCAACCTGGGCATTGTCAAATACGGCTCATTCAAATCGTATGTCATTGCCGATATCCCGGGATTGATCGAAGGCGCCAGCCAGGGGAAAGGCCTGGGCAGTCAATTTCTCAAACATGTGGAGCGCACACGGGTGCTGGTCTATCTCATCGATGGAAATGCCCCCGATATCAAGCAGCAGTACACGGTCCTGCGGGCTGAGCTGGAATCTCATAATCCCGACCTGGTAAAGCGGCCCTCTATTCTGCTGCTCACCAAATCTGATACCTGGGCATTGGATGGCCCGCCCGTGCAATCAATGCCTGAAGGAGTCGAGTCATTTAGGATATCTGCCGTTACCGGTGAAAATACAAATACGGTCATCGACCGAATTGCGAGATTACTGCAGGAAAAGGATGATCCCCCGCCATCAGATCATTAGTCTGACCGGTGTCAAGGGGGTGGGACCCCGGCGCATCCGCAATCTGCTGCGCAATTATCCGGGCTTGGATGATGTGACCGGCCTTTCCAAACCCGAACTCTGCCGCATCGACGGGATCTCCACAGAAATCGCCGGTAATATCCTTGCTATAGACGAAAGCTATGGCCGGCGCGCACTCGAAAATATCACCAAAATCGGTGGACAATACCACAGTTATTGGGATGAGGAATATCCTGAATTGCTGAAGACCATTTTTGATGCCCCTGTAGGGATCTTTACACTTGGTGAGATCCCCACCGGACCTGCAATTGCCATTGTAGGCACCCGCAGACTCACTGCCTATGGCCGAAAAATGGCGGAAAAACTAACGGCCGAATTAGTGAAAGCCGGCCTCACCATCGCGAGCGGCATGGCCAGTGGTGTTGATACGGTCTGTCATCGCACGGCTATCCGGGAAGGTGGCAACACTCTCGCTGTATTGGGCAACGGTGTGGATGTGTGTTATCCGGCTGCGAACCGGGAATTGCGAGACAGCATCATCCATAACGGCGCTCTCATTTCCGAATTCAACCCCGGTACCCGGCCCGATGCCCCAAATTTCCCAAGGCGTAACCGCATCATCAGTGGCATGTCTCTCGGCACGCTGGTGATTGAAGCGGGTCAAAAAAGCGGTGCCCTCATCACCGCTTACGATGCCCTCGATCAGAATCGGGAAGTCTTTGCACTGCCCGGGCGCGCGGATTCAAAACAATCAACAGGCTGCCATCATCTGATCCAGAGAGGAGCCAAGCTTGTGATGACCGTGAATGATATTCTGGAGGAATTGAATATCGGGAAAAGACCCCGCCAAGTCGAGTTAATGCCCGAACTCACACCGGGTGAAATGGAAATTTACAATTTGCTCTCATCTGACCCCATCCCCATCGATGATCTCTGCCTGAAGCTGCAGAAAGACACGCCCGAAGTACTGGCAGCCTTGCTACTTCTGGAACTGAAAAATGTGGTAGTGCAGCTGCCAGGCAAGATGTTCATTCGGGCCTGATCACCCTAACGTTACATTCCCTCAAGAAGTAAATTCTATGCATCTGCATTTTGAGTTCATTACAATTGTTGTAAATTAGAGTGCTTTATTTTCAAAATATTTTCCACATACCCAATTAATGGAGTCAACTATAAATAATTAGCCATGGGAAGAATCGAATTCAACATTATTGGTC
>CAZIYQ010000157.1:0-6524 GCA_964543505.1 uncultured bacterium
CGACGATTTCGCAGGTATTTTTACTGGCAATCTCGCCTACAACCCGGCGTAGCCGGATGACTTCCTCCCGCAATTCGGTAATGTTGTGACAGACGCTGCTGCCGACTTCTATTTGCGATTGGAGGAATTCGGGTTTAACTTGGTCCCTGTAGAGCACAGAAGCCTGCTCGAGAAAATCCCTTACATAACTGGTCAGCTCTCTCGTCTTCGGGTCTATAATCTGGAATTCCTCTTCCAGTCCGATGGTGAGGTTTTTAATTAAGTTCACTCTCTATCACTCCTTTAGATGCTTGCGTCTGACCTCTTGCGACCCAGACAGGCCCAGCCCATGACGGAACCTTCCATAGCTTTTTCAAAACTCACAGCCTTCAGATAGCGAATCTCAAAATAAGGCTCCAGGGCTTCTGTGATTTGACAGGCTGACAGTCTGGGGGGACCTGTAGTACGGGTAGGTCCGTCTGTGCTGCCGATGACACTGAACCAGAGACCGTTGCGGGTGAGCAGGTTATGGACCCGGCCTGCAAACTGAAGGCGGTCATCGGGGTCATCAAAAGTATGGAAACAGCCTCGGTCATAAGCCAGGTCGAAAGCAGCGGCTGGAAGATCGTCTTTGAGAAAATCCGCAGCCTGGAATGTCACATTTACCCCTGCTTTTTCCCGGGCAAGGTCTATGGCATAGGGGGACAGATCGAGACCCGTAACCGTGAATCCTCTTTTTGCCAGCCAGGTGGCATTGGTGCCCGTACCCGTTCCAATATCGATGACACGGCAGGGCTTGATCTGCTCACCCGTAATAAATTTTTCGAGATGTGGATTGACTCTTCCCGTATCCCAGGGTACATCACCCGTGCGGTAGCGTTCGTCCAGAGATTCTGCTGATCTTTTCACGGAACGATCCAATAGTCCCGGGGATACACCCGGTACATGACCGCTTTTTCATCAACGGATTTCAGGTAGGTCTCGTAAGGCTGTAGTTGAGTTTCCGGACCAATCATGAAGAAAAGCCGATTTTTATTTTGTGCTTCGGCAGATTCCAAACCGGGCAACACTTCGCCATAAATTTTAGGCATCCGCTCTCTTAATTTGTCGTATAAGTCGGGCATGTCTTTGAGGGCCATGATATGCTCTCTGAAATTTTGAACTTCTACCGGCATTATACCGTCGGCAAGATCATCGGCCATTGCTCGGCCCCGACGCTCATAACTATCTCCGGATCGCACCCGCTTAAAAGACTGGGCTACAGCGTAATCTGCCAATGACGGATTGTAAGGAGCGTTTTGTAATTCACTCACCACAAATTGCATGGTCTGTGCCAAATCCGGGCAGCGCTCGGCGTAATAATGAATTTCTCCGTTGATCTCACTCGCGCCAACGCCATTGGAATAAGCCAATCCGGCAGCCCAGGTCTTCATGAACATGCTGTGCGCGCCGTGGCCGCCATACAGTTTAGAGGCGAGAAAATTCAGGAGACTCTCATCATCCACAGCGGTGATGCCCGTACCCGATGCGGAATTGATGTGCACACCCGCGCGGGTATTTTCGTTCACCAAGCCCACATATACCGGCTCCAGCAGGTTTTGATAACGCTGACGCATTCGCGCGGTAATGAACGGCGTTGCCAGATAGTTCTGCAGGGGTGATGTCCCCGGCGTGAAACTCCCCGGCAATTGATCCATTTCAGGTTTGATCTTCTGCAATGTTTCATTGCTGCTGATTAGATAGGCGCGAACATTGTTTTGTGTAACAATTTTCCTTAGCAAATCCTTGTAAATGATGAGCACTTTCATTGGACGCAGTCCCAGATCGGTCAAGGCCGCATTACAGAGATAGGGCCAATCGACTTGCAGCGACTCCCCGGGAATTTCGGTCAGTGTCAGTTGCAGATCACCTAGAATTTCCTGCACACTCTCGCCTGAGGCCTCATCCAGTTGTGTCAGCAGATTCCCCACTGCACCAGGCTGGAAAGCCTCACCCTGCCGATCGTCCGACTGCAGGGCACTGAGTATCTCCCGGAGTTCGTCTATGGTTTTAAAGTGTGACAAATCCGAAAGCTGGGATAAAAACTCCCTGACCTGATGACTTCCCTCATTTTGCAAGGGGTCCATCAGCTTCCATTTCAACCGCTGAAGGGCGTGAGTCTCTGTCAGGAAACTACTGGTTGCCAAATACAGGGCATCCTCCTGAAACTTGAAAGCATCGGCAGGATTATGCACCCAGTTTTCTTCAGAACCCTGCATGCGGTTTCTGAGATAGCCCAGACGATTCGCAATGGCATCCCGGATGCGGGGCAGATTCGATTCGGAAAGATCCGGTGACAGCAGGATGGCCCTTAACCAGGCAATTGCTTTGAGCGTTTCATTGAGATCAGAACCCTGGGCCGAGGCCACTAATTCAACCCGCCCTGTGCTGCCGTTGGCTGCAAATTGAGCCGATAGATTTAATATCTCCTTGCGCTGCGCTTCTTTCATCTCGTTAAAACTTAATACCTCCCCATCTTTTTCGACCCCGACACCGGTCATCAGGGTGGGCAGGGCAGCAAGGTAAGAGAGCATGGGTGGCGGCACATGATGCAGATCGAATGCAAAGCCGATCGTCCCACCCGAGATATTTTCAAAATCTGAAAAAACAAGATCACTACCCCCCGTAAGCGTCTCAATGGAATAATCCAACTGATCGTCCAGCGTCAATGGTGGCGTTTTCACAAACCCGGGCATGCTTACCTGGCCGGCTGTGGTCTCGATAGTTTCCGTTTTGGCGTCGTAATCTTTTTGGAAAGCGCTGATGGCCTTGGCGTCTTCAAAGGTGTTGTATTGTTGCTTCAGATCCTCAAGAAAAGCTGCCAGCCGATCATCCCGTGCTTTTTCTGACGCATCCAGATATTCAGGATCGGGCAGCGTGGAAACTCCGTAGGGCAAAACATCCAGCAAACGACAACGCTTTATCAATTCACTCCAAATATTATCATCGGACTTCAGCTGCGCTTTGATTTTATCGAACAGACCCGTCATCAGCAAGTCGCGGCTGAAATCATCAGATTGGTGGAGTCGATGCAGATGGTTCATCCAGTTTGAACCCGTACCTCTGTAGCCAAAACGGGGAGGTGAATTTAAAAATTGACGCAGACTTCTGCTCTGTTGTAGAACCTGGTTCAAGGCCCGGCTGTTGAAAGCTTCCAGCTCCTCCGAATCCTCCGGTAGGGACCCAACTTTACGGATTTCATCCAGAACTACGGACCTGATCTTGTCCATGGCTGCAGGTGTAGCGGATGCAGTATTAATATTATTGAAACTGACGTAAACCGGATCCCCCTTTTCATCAGATCGCCAGCCGCTTACGGAGGTTACCCCGATATCCATTGTGCGCGTTTCAGAATTAATAAAGCGCTCATACAAATTGGATGTCTCTCCAGCCGCGAGATTCGCCATAAACAGATCCAGTAAAAATTCGTCTTCTAAACTCAAATCCAGTTCCGCCGGCCAGGCTAGTAGCAGCTCTCCGGGTTCATCGGGATTGTCTCCCGGAAAATGGACTTGCTTCAACGAACCCGCCGGGGCTGGATGATAATCCGGTAAATTTTCGAGTCCGGCATCCGGATCGTTTTGCGAAATCGCATGGGGTTCTACGGATTTCAGAATTTTGGACATCCTGGTCAGGACCTCTTCGAGACCAATATCATCCGGAAGGGAGATGACCACGCCCATATTGTTTAAATGATAATTCAATTGGTGAAATTTGCGGATATCTTCGGGTTTCATACTGCGAATTGCGGCCGGAAATCCTCCTGCAGAATAGCCGGAAGGATTGTCGTCTCCAAAGAGCATCCGCCCCATTTCGTAATAAAGATTTCCCCAGGGTTTTTCAAATCCCGACACCATCTCATTGTAAACCGTACCCTTTTCTTCGAGCCTCAAGCTTCCATCGACCAAATCCTCGGCAACACCCACATTCATGACTTCTCGGCGAATCTCCTCATCGGAAAAATCAGGATGCAGCAAAGCATCAAGTTTGGCTTCAAACAGCTCAAAGAATACCTCTGAACCGGCTGAAGTATTGTAGTGGTAACAAGTTCTCAACTGTTGTGTGAAGGCCGAACTGCTCCCCAAGCGCATTTCTTCCAGCGACCCCACATAGCGGCCCTTGTTGCCTTTGCCCAGCACGAGATGCTCCAGCGTATGGGGTTCCCCCCGATCCGATACCGGATGCGTATTGACCCAGAAAAAAGCCTGGGGAATGGACTGAATGCGCAGGAAATCCAGCACAAATCCACTGGCATTATGGCGGAACCTGGCACCTTGCAGCTTTCCGTCAACCGTTTTGTAAACGGCTTCTGCCGAAAAATCAGCTACGGATGTATTCTGGGTGAGCTGCTCAAGAGATACGGCACCCGGCAGCCACGAAAGAGTTATCATCGAACACAGAATTAACATCTTTAATTTGAACATCATCAACCTCTTTACCTATTTTAAATTTGACATGTATCCCGCAAATCCATCCGCACCAACGCAATGTGAACCGGCAAAATTAAAGCTCTATCCCCACTCCGGGCAGATCAGCTGTTTGTAATCGCAATAACGGCAGTTGAAGCCCACTTTTGCCTCAAATTCCCCTCGGCGGATGGCCCGGGCGGTCTCATTAATTTGCTCTTCAAACTGTACCAGTTCTTCGGGCGTGAACTGCACCGATACGGCAGGGTCTTCGTGCCGCAAATACATGAGGGTCAGCTCATCGGGAATCTTCCCCAGGCCCGAGTCCGCTTTATCGGTCTTTGGTCCGGACACAAACAAAGCATAGATCGCCAATTGAATATCCTTGCTGACTTCCCGCCCTGTTTTTTTAGTTTTGGATGTCTTATAATCCACGACTATGATCCTGCCAGCCTTGTCAACATCAATGCGGTCACATTTTCCCGTCAGTTCGCAGTAGTCCAGTGAAAAGGCAAAATTCCGTTCCACATCCCAGGGTTGCGCAGGATGCTTCTGCAGGTAGGCATGATAATTTTGCATCATCTGTTGGGCATCGTTTTTAAACTGATCTTCTTCCTGGGCGTAGGCAAAGCCGCCTGATGTCCAATGTTCCTCCAGCAGACCCAGCAGATCCTCCAGAGTTGAAAGCTTCTCGCGATGGAAGATTTCCAGCACTTTGTGCACGACGGTTCCCACATTGAAATAGGGTTTTTCAGGAATTTCCGGAATGCGATCCACATCGTGAAATTTGTACTTCAGCGGGCAGGTCTGATAGCGCTGAATGCGGGTTGCTGAAAGCTGCAGAGTTTGTTTATTTTCCGTGAGTACAGAATCCTGTGGTGCTAACTTTGCAAGAATCTCCGTCTGAAATGGATTATCCCCCCAGTCGGGATTGACTCCGTTTTCGAGCTGTTGCAGGGCTTTCAGAGCTGCTACAATCTGCACGGCAGTCTCATGATTTCCTGCAGAGGTCTCCTCTATCAACTTGTTCTGATAGTCGACGACCAGCTCCTGAATTTGGGTTTTTTGATGGGTTTCTGTCATCTCTAATTCCTTTCCTCTGTACAGTTCACCGGGGAGATTTTTGATAAATTCGGATTGCCTTTTGGGGGGACACAAAAGATGCAGCCTGTCTCTGGCCCTGGTCACCGCAACGTAAAACAATCGACGTTCCTCCGCTTTGTGAAAATCTCTTTCACTACCCAACGCCCCCGGCAGTTTCCGCCATGAAATGGGCAGATTGGCCAGCACCGGACCCTGTTTGAAATTCTGGGGGAAATTAGCACTGGTCAATTCAGGAATGAAAACATGGTCGAATTGCAGTCCTTTGGAATTGTGCACCGTCATGAGTTGAATTTCATCGGTATTCGGCCGGCGTTCCCTGCCGCTGATCACAGTATTGTTCACTTCCCACAGCACATTGAAATAGCGCACAAATAGTTGAAAATCCCGGTCTCCGTAATGTTCGCAAAACTGGCGAACCAGCTGCTGGAGCTGATTAAGATTTTCTACTTTCTGTTGATGGCCGGTTGTTTCGACAGGAAGTGGATTTCGGTATAAGCTGCTGAAGGCCAGGATCTTCCACACAGCGCTCTGGACGGTTTCGGACTCCAGATTTTTTTGCAGTTCGTTGATACTGGCACCGAACGCTTTCACTTCTGGTACCATTGAGGCAGAAAGTTTTTCACAGGACAGCAGCATGCTGTCAGCTGATTTGCGGGAATGCCAGAGCCGCAGATATTGCTCCGCCGTCTTCCGGCCGATCCTTGCACGCAGGAGTCGGAAGAAGGCCTGATCCTGCAGCACGGTCCCGGCCAAAACCTG
This sequence comes from uncultured bacterium, assembly GCA_964543505.1. Classification (GTDB taxonomy): domain Bacteria; phylum Fidelibacterota; class Marinisomatia; order SCGC-AAA003-L08; family JACNLC01; genus JAADGM01. The sequence goes on from CAZIYQ010000157.1 coordinate 6,288, forward strand.
CAGCCAGGCTGCCAGATCTTTGATCTCCGGTTGCTCGAAGAGTTTGCCGGAACGGTAACTCGTGCGCAGACGGTGAGCGGCCAGATTCCGGGCCAGGGTGATACATTTGGTGTGCGTGCGCTGGAGGATGGCAATCTTGTTCAGCGGGGTTCCGGCTGCTTTTAGCGTACCGATCTCCTGCAGCAGGTAGGCCATTTGCCGGCGGGTGTCACCGGTTGCAAGGCAGGGCTTGGGTCC
>CAZIYQ010000158.1:0-6457 GCA_964543505.1 uncultured bacterium
TTTACGAAGTTACAGCCGATAAAATCAGTAAGGAATATATGAATCGCTTTCCATATCTCGAGCATGCTGAAAATGTGGCTCTTGCTCTAAAGGTCTGCGGCATGGCCGGTGTTGATGAAAATATCGCCATGGAGGGGATGATCACGGCGAAACCGGATCCCGGAGCTCTGGTTCTCTGGAAATTACAATTCGGGGAAAATTCAGATCAGTTTGTGAGTGCTTTCGCCGCCAACGATCCGGAATCAACCATTATGATTTGGCGATTGGTAGCCGACAGAGCGGCCGACAGACCCGTGACTGTTTTTTTGAATACAAGGCCGGATCGACGGAGCCGCACCCGTCAAATGCTTGATCTCATTTCCCATGAAATCAAGCCTGATCTGGTTATCATTCGAGGAGATAATCTGCCTTCCAATTTAAAAAAACTTACCGGGAATCCTGATGTAAAAGTTCAGATTTATCCATGGTCAGTTTCAACAGATCAGGTGCTGGAGTATTTAAAAAACCTTGAGGGTCATTTCATTTTCGGTATTGGTAATATTGTGGGCTGGGGAGATGAATTTGTGCAAAAACTAAAAAGGTTCAGAATTAATGGTTGAGATCGCTGTAGGACTCGGAATCGTCTTGAGTCTCGTCTTTACTGAGACGCTGGGAGTCACCGCGGGAGGTGTGATCGTCCCCGGTTATATCGCAATTTATCTGCACGACCCCATACGCATATTGAGCACTTTGGGAATCTCGCTTATTGTCTTTGTTATAGTCCAGGGAGCAGGGAAAATGATGCTGATCTATGGCAAGAGACGATTGGTATTGAGTCTGCTGCTGGGTTTTTTTCTGGGTTACGCTTCAAAACTATATATGGTTTTCCCCGATAATGGACTGAACCTTGCCGTTATCGGCAACATTATTCCCGGGTTAATCGCCAGTTGGATGGACCGTCAGGGTGTTGTGAGAACTATCAGTGTCATCTTGATTACTGCTACAATCGTTCAGTTATTTCTAATGACCCTTGGTATGGAATTCCCCCATGTTTAGCCCAGCAATACAGAAGACCAGAGTTCTGGTCGCTTTGGCTGTTTTCAATTTGATCGTTTTTACGATAGCTTCCAAAATGACAGTTTCACGAAAAGCAATCGGGTATGAGCAAAAAATCGAGGCATCTCATTTGATGGAACAGGCTATGTTAGCGTTGAAAGAATTCAGGATGGGGGACAAAGGAGTCTTCGTGGATTCTAATAATGACCCCAATGAGACAGCCCTCATCGGCCCCAGATTCAGCCTGATCACAACGGACCAAGGCGATTTGGATTACAAACTCACAACTCTGAACCCTAATTTCGCAGCAGCCATGGTCGATATGCTGTTAAAAGCCCGTGTAAAGCGGGGTGACCGCGTTGCCGTTTCGTTCACTGCCTCCATGCCGGGAGCCAATATCGCTACTTTGGCCTCCTGCTCGGTGTTGGGGCTGAACCCGGTGATCATCAGTTCTGTGGGTGCTTCTCAATGGGGCGCAACGGATCCCTATTTTACCTGGCTTGACATGGAAAGCGTATTAAACCAGACCGGGATCATCAAATTTAAATCGACTGCAGCCTCCGTAGGAGGTAAGGGTGATACGGGGAAGGGTGTCAGTGTGAAAGGACGTGAATTGATCAGGGATGCCATCGGGCGTAATGCTGTCACCCTCATCGATGAAGCGAATCTTTCAGCAAGTATCAATAAACGATTGGATATTTACAAACAGGTGAGCAATTTACCCAATTATGCAGCCTTCATTAATATTGGAGGAGGCGCTGCCAGCGTTGGCCCCAGTATCAACGCCAAATTGATCCCCAGTGGTGTCTCGGATCCCCAGCAATTGTCAACATTGGGAGGTAATAGTGTACTTAGGAAATTCGCCAATAAGGGTGTCCCCATTCTTCATTTGCTGAATATCGCCAAAATCGCCGATAAATATGATCTGCCCATTGCTCCCATCCCTACACCAGAAATAGGTGAGGGCAGACTCTATTCCGTAAAAGAGTATAACTTTTGGGTGTGCTTAATCGCACTGCTTTTAGTTGCCGGGAGCGTGGCTACCGTAGGAATTTATTCTCATAAACAAATTGAAAAAAGGACAGAAACTTTTGAACCGGAATCGATTTTATAGTACTATTTTAATTTTATTAAGTGCAGCCATCCTTAATGGCAGAGCCATCAGTCCTATTGAAACAGGACAGAAGGAAGTCCTCAATATAGCCGATAAACGACGAACCTATTTCCAATTACAGGATGCACCCCTGCATTATAAACTTCACGGTTCCTTAAAACTCGAAATTGTAGCCCGCAAAGCCGTGCCCCGCAAAATAACGGGGGATAACGATTTTGGTTTTTATCTGATCATCGACCAGCAGGATTCCCTGAAACTTTCTTTTAATAAAAAGAAGAGTAAGGGGATCTCCTCACCGAGGCATCCGGGACATGCCTATACTTTTTCAGGAACCTATCTCTTCAGTATTCCGAAAGGGGATCATGAGGTAACGCTGGCACCTCTTGAGCGGAAAAACAGCCCGGTACTTGTCAGAATGCTGGTCAAAAACAAACCCAAGACCAATGATGGGAGCACTTTTGTATCACCCGTCACTTCGGATGTGCCCGATCACATCATTGTTCAGAATAAAAAAATCCGCTATTACAAACTGATAGGTGATAACTCCCAAATTCTGGAACTGGAAGGTCCCGGCACACTGGAGATCATCTCCCGGCTTGCCTTTGAAGATTGGATGACAGAAGAGGAACCCTACCGCCTAAGGATCTTCAGAGATGAAAATGAGATTGGCACTTATTTTTTCTCAACAGAGAAATCAGAGCAAAGTACCATCGAAGAGGAAAAGACAATGGTTCCCGGTAAATGGCGGTCTATCGATCTCGGGTTGCTGGAAGGAAGGCACCGGTACAGTGTGCAATTACTAAACCCCGGCAAAACGGTCTTTCTCAGATGTTTGAAATATCCAAAAACGAGCGTAACACCATAATTCCCTGCCATGAAAGTTTTATTTTTCACAGCATTGTTTTCCCTGACGACGCTCTTTGGACAAAGCCTGGTTGAAAGACTTGCGGTTCCGCTTTATTTTCGGGTGACAGCGGGCATTGGCTACGACGATAATCTTCTGAAATTTTCAGATATGGAAAAATCCAGTGCAATTGTAAATGGACTCCTCCCGGTGGGTACAGACACTTTTGACAGCGCAGTCATTAAACCGGAGTTCCGTCTGCTATACAGTCCTGTTTTTTTTGTAGATGATGCTACCAATATCATCTTAAATTTCAGTTACGCCGATTATCTTCAATCTGATAAAAAATCTCATGCATCCTACGCACTGCGGATTGAACAGCATTTAGCGCCCTACAGTTGGTTGAAATTCCAATATTCTTATCTTCCGGATTACTTTTTACGTCTGTATAGAGACAGTGACTATGCTCGAAATGATCGCGTGGAATGCACATTTTCTCTGCAAAATACGGCCTTGAGTTATTCGTTGAAAATATATCGAAAAACCTGGCTGCGTATCGACGCGAGAGAAGTGCGGGAATATTTTAACCCTAATTTCACCGAATATGACACTCGAATTCTCCGTGGTGGCTTAAAGCTGAGTACAGATCTCATTTCCAATATTCGGCTCTCAGGGCTTTACTCTGCCGGGAATGCAGTCAATACCACGTTTGACACCGGTTATGCCTCGACAGCTAAAGACAGGTCGTTTGAATTGGACCAGTGGGAGCTCTCTGCAAATTGGAAAACCCCAGCGGTAGTGTCGGAATTCCAGGTCTCGGTCCGGAGTGAACACCGTCGATATCTAACTGATGACCCCAATGATCCTTTACATTCCGGCAGGGAACACCTCGATATGAGATATGAAGTCAAACTTTCAAAAATGCTTTCAAGGGAGCTGAAAATGCAAGTTCTTTGGACTTCTCGACATAGGAAAACAACATCCGTTCATACCTGGGTTGAGGATTATAAATCTTACTCGCAAAATCAGGTATGGTTAAAATTCAGCTACTCATTTTATGCTGACATGTTTTATTGATCAAAAAATAATCAGGAATTATTCGTGAAGAAAAAAATACTAAAGAACTGTTTGGTAATCATTACGCTTTGGCTGGCCGGCTGCTTGTCCCCGTCAGCCCCCACAGGTATTAAAGTTATACATGAGGATATTATTGATACCGGGAGTTATTGCAGGACCTTGGGAGTTAATGATTCATTGCTGTTTGTTAATTCCGAAGAACAGGGAGTCAGAATGTATCGTTATCAGATCGCAGCGGATAACAGTATTTCCGTTGAGCAGGTTTTCGACGAACCAGATTTCGGCCAATCTATCACAGCGCCCGTTGTGTTGTTAAAACAGTATCCCCTTGCGTTTACCTCAAAATTCATTACGGATGGTGTTCACTATCGATTTTTACCCCATGACGCTTTCTTCAGCAGGGTTCCTTACGGTCTTGATAATGACGATCGCGATTATATTCGCCATTTTGCGGTAGCCGAGGACAGCATCGCCGGCACCGTAACCGTTTTCACGCTCAACCGCTCTTATGAAATTGGCACTCAGAACAGTTTTAAGCGCTTCACCGATTCGACTCATGTAACCAGGCGGGAAATGACAGTTGGATCATTTGGAGACTTGTACTGGCTTAATCAGCCAGTTAATGTGGATTCAGTGGATGCTCTCAGCGGTAATGCCGAATTCATCAGCTATTCTAACGGCTACCTCGCAGTATCAAATTCTCAAATTGGGATTACCATTCTCGGTGTAAATGATGCCACGGGACTTGAGCAAGTAGGCAGTTATAATATCCCGGGAGCAGCGAATGCGCTATATTCGGATCAGTCTGTTGTTTTTACCGGGCTTAAAAACAATTTTGGTTGTTACACAGCCTTACTTGATTCAGGGGGAACCGTCGTCGGTACATTACAGCTTGCCGTTGGCTATTCAGTCAACGGGATTCACTCGTCTTCCGACAGATTGGCTTTGGCCTGTGGGAAGTACGGTGTGCTGTTCTATGAATGGTCGGGATCTCTGGAGTTTACCGAAATCGGCTGGATTCCCACAGATTATGCTTACGATGTAAAAATTTATGATGCACAAACACTCTTCGTCGCTACTCGGGCAGGAGTGGAGATCTTTAAAATCGACTATTAAACAATTGAATGAAACAAATAGAGGAAAAATGAAATATCTGGTATTATTGATAACAACGACAATTCTGCTTTTTGGTCAGTATGACTGGCGCGACAACGGGTTGCCGGTGAGACAGGGCGTCCACATCGAATGGCAGCGCACGGGAGATGTGGGAAATGCAGACGAAATGATCTTTGCCTGGTCGGATACTCGGGAAGGTGTAAGGGATATATTTGCACAAAAGGTGACCTCCGATGGTACAAAATTGTGGGGGGACCTTGGGGTTCCTGTAGTCATTGCAGAGGGCCGTCAGGAAGATCCCATCCTTGTTTCTGACGGGGAAGGCGGTGCCTATTTTATTTGGATTGATTATCGTTATGAACCGGAAGACGGGGATATCTTCGGACAACATCTCAATTCCGAGGGTCTGGTGGATACGCTGACTTGGGGGGCAGAAGGAACTCCGTTGACAACGGTACCCGGAAAGCAGGTCTCACCCAATATGTGTATTGACGGCCTCGGCGGAGTCTTTGTGATCTGGGACGATAATTCGCTTTCCAACTCAGGCCAGATCTACGCACAGCATCTCACTCAATCCGGTTCTCTTGACGACCCGGCTGTTGCAGGATTTCCCATCATCACCAGCTCAGGCAGCCATCCGGGCGTCAGCATAGAAGTTTCGGGCCAGGGTTTTGCCAATATGACCTGGGCTCAAAGTGTGGGGGAATTCTCGGATGTTTATGCCCAACGGATTGATACATCCTGCAATCCCTTATGGTCAACTGCCGAAGAGGGTGGCATTGTTGTCTGTGATGCCGTGAATAATCAGAATAAACCAAAAATAAATGATTTAAGCGCTGATCTATCCGTAATTGTTTGGGAGGATGAACGTCTTCTGCAACAGGAGACGGATATTTACATGCAGTATGTTAATTCTTCCGGTGAGATGCTGTTGACCCCCAATGGCCAGGTGGTCTGCGATGCCTCGGCCAGTCAAATTACTCCCAGGGTCAAGGCCGCTGACGGAGCTGCTTACATTATTTGGGCGGACAAAAGGGATAGCTCGCAGTGGGACGATATTTATATGCAGAAATTCAATACCGCCGGAGGAGTGGAATGGGAAGCAAACGGCCGTCCGGTTGCTATAGCCGGCCAGACGAAGACGGGTCCTCGGCTTACTACCGATAGTGTTGGTGGTGTTTATGCCATCTGGATGGATGAACGCACAGCTTCGTTTCCGGAAGTTGATATTTATCTCCAGCATTATGACAATCAGGGGGACCAGACTTTTC
>CAZIYQ010000159.1:0-6447 GCA_964543505.1 uncultured bacterium
CTATGCGTCAGTTTCTCCATTAAACCGAGACTCATTATTTCTCCTTATGCATAACTATGTTTATACTGCACGTCCATTCTGTTTTATACCGCAAAAATAGCCGTATAACCAAATTGCCGTGATATTATTTTACTCATTATCAATATTGCCTATTCAGCAATATTCTCTGCTTTTCATTGCTGCACTATACCGCAAAATATGCAGTATAACACATTTTGAATATTTACTCATAAACTATCACCCGGGCTTTTTACCGCCTGTGGACCTTTATTCAATACATGTGTGTATCTCATTGTCGTCTCCAAACTATCGGCCGTTTATTTGATTTCTGTCTGACCGGTACAATTTACGCTGCAATCGCTGCTTGGTCAAACATTCCTTTCCATACTGCAGGCCACTCTCCGTTTTTTAAAAGGGCTTGAATGTACTCAACCGCATGCCCATGAGTAATATCTGCGGGGTTATCGGGATTTAATAGTAAACGAATCCCGGCAATTTGTTAAACAGGCATTTTACAATCACCCGTATCTTCGTCTCCTTTATCAGTTTCTCGTGCAGTTCATGAGTCTGTCTCTTCAACAATTTCGAGGCAGATGACTCTTCCGAAGCGCCGGCCACTGCTGCAACGGCTGTTTACTTCACCTGAACGTGGGTTTGTTTGGATAACATAAAGTCGTTTCAGGCGGCCTGTGCCCTCAAGAGGTTGATTTTACCCTGCGCCATGTCACTCTGCCCACCTGCCGATGGACTCATATTTGAAGATGCGTTTGTCAATCAGTTTTTTTATTGTCAGATCCTTCAATTGGGATAGCTCCTCCAGGAAGATCTTTTTTAGCTCAAGTGCAGCTGCTTCAGGATCATTATGCGCCCCACCCAGTGGTTCCGGAATGATACGGTCTGCAATTTTCATTTCCAGCAAATCCTGCGCTGTGACTTTCATGGCATCCGCGGCTTCTTTCGCTCTTGTGGCATCCCGGAATAAGATCGATGCACAGCCCTCGGGCGAGATAACTGAAAACCATGTATTTTCCAGACACAGCAGGCGGTCACCCACGCCAATCCCTAAGGCTCCCCCAGAGGCTCCTTCACCAATGACAACATTGATTATGGGGACTTCCAATAAAACCATTTCCATGAGATTTCTGGCAATGGCTTCAGCTTGTCCCCGTTCTTCGGCTCCAATCCCCGGATGAGCACCTGGCGTATCGATGAGCGTGAGAATGGGAATATTAAATTTTTCCGCTAATTTCATCACCCGGATCGCTTTGCGATATCCTTCCGGGTGTGCCATTCCAAAATTTCGGAAAAGATTATCTTTGGTCCCCCGGCCTTTCTGTTGGGCAACGATCATAACGGATAAATCATCTATCTCCCCAATCCCCGCTACCACTGCCCTGTCATCAGCAAATTTCCGATCACCGTGCAACTCAAAGAAATCATTGGTGATCAGTTTAATGTAATCCATTGAATGGGGACGCTTGGGATGCCGGGCGATCTTAACCCGATCCCATCTTGACAGCTTATTGTAGATGGATAATTTCTTCCGATTCAGCTTTGTTTCAAGCTGTTTAATATTGCTACTGACATCAACACCAGTTTTAATTCCGGTAGTTTTGAGGGTATCTATTTTTTCTTCTATTTCCCTCAATGGGTTTTCAAAATCAAGAATGAATTTCGACATTAAATCCTCAAAAATGTTTTTAACAAAATTTCCAGATCAAAGATAAGAGAGTGATTCTGGATATAATATTGATCAAATGAGCGGACCAATTCTTTTTTAACCCGAACCGATTTCAGTTGGGATAGGCCTGTCAATCCCGGTTTGAATAATATGTTCGGGTCTTTTTCCGAATAGTCCACGATTTCACTGCCAACAAAACTCATTTCTCCCTTGAGAATGGTAAATTGGTAAGGTAACTCACGCAGCCAGCCAATCCTGGCACCGTACTCATTTACCGTGAGAACCTTATGGTTCAGCTGCCAGATTTTTCGCTGCTCTTTTTTCCCGCTTAAAATAAAATACAAATGAAATGGACTTGTCAATAGAATGCCCATACTCGCCAACAAAATATCGAAGAGCCGTTTTGACCATAAATGTACTCGATCAAATAGCGGAAATTCAATGTCCACCAGGGGAATACCGGCCAAATTCTCGACGATCCCTTTCCCGATTAAATTGTGCTCCCCATCAGACACGAACTTAAAGGCAAGAGATTGTTGCGACACCTTTTGGATGATGCTCACCATTCGATCGACAGAATAATTCCGCTGGGGAATGATGATTTCATTAATCCGGTTGTTACGAATTAATGTGGGGAGATTAATTGTAAATCCTAAAATTTCGGACTGATCCCCACTGCAATCGTCAAGATCATCACAAATAAATCCTACGAGATCAAAATCGTTTGTCGGGGATTGATAAAGTAAATCACCGATCCGCTGCGCTTCAGCATCGACTCCTAATATGACTGCCCGCCTCGTGAATAGCGAATTTTTATGCTTAATATTGATGACCCCATAGCGATAGAGAATTTGAACTCCGATCCGCCACGCTGCCACGCCGAATCCTGCAACAGCTGATGAAAACAGTAATACGGCTCTGGAATAGGCAAAAACTGCGCTCATATAGGTCAAGGCTGTTGTCAGTAAAAAGGTGAGCCAGGCAATTACCAAAGCCCTCCCGTAGGAAAGATGATTCCTTTTGTACAATTTCAGTCCGTTGGCAATCGCGAGCCAGAAAATTGCATAGACCGTAATCAAGTCCCAATGATGCAGGAAAAGTGCGCTATCAGGTGTGGTCTGGTAGTGATAGGGGTACCAGAACAGTATGGACAAAATGAACGCAATGACGATGGATATCATGTCTAAACCAACTGACACAATTGCTGTTCGATGCTGCATCACAAAAGCTAAAACCTTTGTGAATTTCATAGCTGTACGGATCAATCCAGCAAATAGCCACCAGGGTTTGAACTCGGAAGAATGTTTTCGATAAAATTTAAAGAGGGATTCATGAAACACATCCACTGTGTCGAAGGGAGCATGTTTAAGGCTCTCCCCTTTATAATGGATGATTTGTGTGCTTGGGTTATAGATAACTTTGTAGCCCGCTTGTTTCACCCGATAGCAAAAATCGGTATCCTCAAAATACATAAAAAAGCGCTCGTCGAATTCTCCCACAATTTTCAGCATCTGTCTCGGGAACATGAGACAGGCACCACTCACGGCATCAACTTCCTGTATCTTATCAGGATCAATATGCGTCTGATTGTATTGGCCAAATAATTTGCTCCCGGGGAAAAGTTTGTGGAGACCCAGCAATTTAGGAAGTACAACCAGGGGAGCGGGGAAATTCCGTCGTGAAGCAAGTTGCAGCTTACCGTCTGCATCGAGGACTTTGCATCCAATCACGCCAACATCTTTATTACTTTCCAGGTAGTTAACTAATTGACTTAAAGTATCGCTTTTAATCATAGCATCAGGATTGAGCAAAATAGCATAATCTCCTACTGCTGTTCGTAAAGCTTTGTTGACCGCTGCGGCAAACCCAATATTTTTGTGATTGATGATTAATTTAACAGTTTCATATTCGTTTTTGAGCATCTCAACCGAGTTGTCAAAGGAGTGGTTATCAACAACGATGATCTCCAGATCGGCATCCACTTCACTCTGCATCAAGGCATTTAGGCATTGCCGCAAATAATTGCGTACGTTATAACTGACGATGATCGCAGAGATTTTCACAGGCGATTGAAGATTTTTTTTAATTTTAAAATCGGGACTTTCTTAATGGCTTCGAAGATGATCTTCCTGGACATTTTAGATTCTCCCACTGTCCGGTCATTGAAAACGATCGAAACCTCTTTTATTGAAAAACCCTTAACCCAGGCTCTGAAATTTACCTCAATCTGGAAGGAATATCCTTCGGAAGTAACTTTATCCAGTTCAAGATTTTCAAGAACCTTGCGATTAAAACATTTGAATCCGCCGGTGGCATCACTGACCGGCATTCCGGTAATAACCCTGGCATAAATATTAGCGATCGAACTTAAAATAAGACGACTAAGCGGCCAATTCACGACATTTACACCATTGCTATAGCGGCTGCCAATGACGAGATCGTATTCATTGGCGGCTTCAACCAATCTCGGGATATCTGCGGGATTATGAGATAGATCGGCATCGATCTGAACTATCCTGTCATAGCCATTTTCAAGCGCCCAGCGAAAGCCTGTGCAGTAGGCAGTCCCCAACCCGAGTTTTCCCTTCCGTTCAATGATAAACAGATGATCATCGGTTTTCATCAACGAGCGGACGATACCACCTGTACCATCGGGTGAATTATCATCGACAATCAGAATGTCCGGGTTCCCACCTTCGGTTCTGATCTGCTCGATGAGGTCGAGTATATTTTTCCTCTCATTATAGGTTGGGGATATGGCCAGTATCTTCAAGGAGTACTCCAATCGGCTAATATATTTTCCAGACAATCGCCCGTAGAGCTGATTTTAACACCGGCTGCCTGCATTTTATCTGTTTTCAAACCACTGTGAGCAGGTCTTGGTGCCGCCTGCCGAAGCTCCGCAGTTTGGATTGGATTTATCAGAGACGCTGGCAAAGAGAACACCTCTGAAATTTGCAGGGCAAATTCATAACGGGATAAATAATTACGACTTCCATAGTGGTATAATCCGGTGAACCCTTCGGATAGAGCAAAATCAATGGCCTCTGCAAAAAAGGGAGCGTAGGTAGGATTGCTGACCTGATCCGTCACCACCTTGATTTGCTGATTATGTTTCAGTGATCTGTAAACCCAGGCAAAAAAACTGGCAGTACTGTCCGGGGATGAATTATAAAGTACATTTGGACGCAGGATGAGAGAATTAGGATGTTTTTTTTCGAGGAGCTTCTCACCCGAAAGTTTACTTTTACCATAAATTGAGTTCGGATTGGGAGAATCATCTTCAGAGTAGGGACCCGCATTACCATCAAAAACATAATCTGTAGAAATTTGGACGAACAAAACATGATCCTCACAAGCGCTGACCAGATTGTCCACAGCCTTTGCATTCACTTCAAAGGCCATTTCCGGATTCACTTCACAGCCGTCAACGTTGGTCATTGCTGCAGTATTGATGACAATTTCGGGTGTATATTTCGAAAACATTTCCTCTATTTCGTCTGACTTGGTAATATCCATTTTATGAACTTTGACGAGAGCACCTGGAATATCATAATCCGCCATATCTGTAGCAATGACATTGTATTTCGAGGCCAGCTTTTGTGCAAGGATCTGCCCTAATTGCCCGGCAGCCCCCGTTAACAAAATTTTGGTCACAGTTTACAGCCGTTCTGTTTAAATCGCAATAGTTTATCAGCCATTTTGGTATCTTCAAGACTGAGTATCTCTGCTGATAATATGGCTGCATTGATGGCTCCGGCCTTTCCAATAGACAGAGTGGCGACGGGCACCCCTTTCGGCATTTGAACTGTGGATAGCAGGGCGTCCAATCCATCGGAGATGCCACCGGCCAGAGGAACACCAATGACAGGAAGCGTTGTATGAGCCTTGAGAGTGCCGGCCAGATGAGCGGCCATTCCTGCGGCGCCAATCAGAACACCATAGCCGTTCTCCCGGGCACTCGCAGCAAATTTGATGACTTCATCGGGGTTTCTGTGAGCGGATAAAACGAAGAGCTCCCAGGGAATACCAAAATGATCAAAATAAGGAGCAGAAGCCATTACTGTTTCCTTGTCAGACAAACTTCCGATGATGAAGGCGATTTTTTTCAATTTTCTTCTTTCTTGATTTCAGGGAATTGATAGGTCAGCGCCATGACTTCCAACTGTCTGAGCAACAACATTTTCTCATGCCCGGGAGAATTCACAAAACCACTGATAAGAACAACATCAGCAGAGTTGGGAACATTGAGGATGAATGTGAAAAACGGCCCCCCCGAGTTGCTTTCTTCATGATAATATAACCCTCTAATTGCCCTGATGGTGCGACCGTCCCTGTGGACAACTCTTGCGCTCTGATAGATGTCTTCAATCGTAACACCCTTAACCGTCATATCGAGTATCTGTTTAAGTGTATCCATTGATTCTACTGGTTTCTGAAAGATATCTGCCGGTAGCTCATGATAAATTAACCAGCGGTAAGGAAAGCCCCGCCCCAGCCATAAAAATTTTTTACTGCTATCGGAATCAATAACCATAAAGTCTTTTTGGATGGTCATCTCAAGACCGAACTCATTTTTTATTTGTTTCATCAGAGGCTTATTCAAACCTTTGGATTCTACATAACGCAATATTCTCTTATCGAGGGCATTTGACATTTCGTTTAAAATCCAGTCCCTGTTTTGACTGATCTTGACTTCGAAATCAATGGCATCCTCTCCCTGCACTCCAATAAAGGATTGATTTCTGGCAAAAAAATTATTAATT
>CAZIYQ010000160.1:0-6430 GCA_964543505.1 uncultured bacterium
AAATACTAAGTGTCATCGGCACACCGGCGAATCTGCTTGACATGGCGTATGACTACCTCGCCTACTATGGCGGCGGTATTTTCTTCATGGTCATGGCTGTCTTTTTCCGCTCAATTCTTTCCGGAGAGGGTGACACAAAATTTCCCATGAAAGTCATGGTCGTCGGAACCGTGCTGAACATCATCCTCGATCCCATCTTCATATTTGTACTGGGGCTGGGGATTAAAGGAGCGGCCATTGCAACGGTTATCAGCCAGGCCCTGGTTGTTGCTATCTTTGTTTACGCACTCTATGTAAAAAAGCATTCTTATATTACCTTTAAGATAAAAGATTTTAAATTTGAATATTCCATTTTGAAACGCATCATCGTCATCGGTTTGCCGGCGTCTTTATCTTTGGTGATTATGTCTCTTGGCGGAGGAGTCTTCAATAAAATTCTGGTTTCCTATTCCCCTGCTGCTGTGGCAGCCTATCAAATCGGCGGCCGCCTCGATCATTTGACTTTACTACCGGTCTTTGCGATAGCAACCGCGCTGGTAACATTGGTGGGAATGTTTTACGGAGCTAAAAGATTCAATCGCTTGAAAGCAACCATCCGCTATGGACAAAAATGGGCTTTTCTGATCACAGCAGGTGTCGGACTTATCTGGTACACCTTTGCACCGTGGATCATTCCTATTTTCACGAATTCACCTGAAATTATCGATATCGGAGTTCAGTATCTGCGAATTATCGTTTTTGGTTTCCCCTTTGTTGCTATTGCCATCACGTCAAACCGAACGATGCAGGGACTGGGATATACCATGCCCATGCTGGTGGTTACGACGTTGCGCGTGGTTGGGATTTCTGCTCCCACAGCCTGGGTCTTCAGCCAGATCCTGCACAAACCCCTCAATTATGTGTGGTTTACGATGCTGGGTGCATCGTTGATTACGACAACTCTGGCTTTTTTCTGGATGAAATATGTGGTGCGGAAATTTCAGGCAATGGCCTGATCACTGCGGAAAGTAGTATTACTGAAAATAGAGTTTTAGCCCCACGGGCCGGTGGTCTGAAATTTTACTGTTGTAGGTTCCCCATCCCCCTTCAATATAATCATCGATGCGAATTGTTCGTATCTCCGATTGAACTGCCCCAAATTCGTCGAAAAGTTCATTGGTAATCAGGATGTGATCCAGATGGCTGGGCCATGATGGAAAGGACCATTGGCGATGCGTATTGTCTTCGGCGATACTCATATCTGTGAATTCATAATTGACCGGGTCATCGATAAAATCCCAAAAGACATTATTGGATTGAGCATCCGTGATCTCGTCATTCATGTCACCCACGACGATCACATTGGCTTCTGAATAATTTTCGTTGATATATTCCTGCAATAGTTCATTAGCTCTGAGTCGCCGATATTCTTCGTCTCCCCAGTTGCCATAATCGAGAGTGCCATCACCGCAGCATTTCAGGTGATTGTCGATGATAACGATGGGGTTCCCCCGATAGGTCACCTGCAGCACATAGGGTGATCTGGGGAAGGCAGACCACTCATCCTGATAAATGCCGAAGGGAGATTCCACACTATCAAGGGCACTTTCTTTGACGATGAAGGCCAGGTTCATATCGTATGAGGCATCGGTTGCACGGTAGCCCAGCCAGGTATTCATGGTATCCAGTCCGTTCAGTGTATCGACAAGCATATAAAAATAGGATCCACTGGAAATTTCCTGCAGGGCAACAACTTCGGGGGAGAGTTCATAGAGCACTTCAGCTACATAGTTTACTGTCGTGCCAAAGGCTTTAGGGAATTGTTCAATATTCCAGGTGAGCATTTCAAAAGTCGTGTCTGTACCGAAAAAGAGAGCTTCAAGTCCATTTGAATTTGGGATGATCTCACCACTGGGTCCAACCGTTTTGGCGCAATAATAAAATAATAACAAGATAAAAATGCCAAGCTTTTTCATGATTTAAATTACCTGCTTTTCGGGATTGTGAACAAGCTGCAAAGCATGAGGCGTTCTACCGGGTTACCCAAAAATATTTCCGAACGGGTGGATGTAATTTTTATGATCATGACTGCATTAATTAATGACTCATCCGGCAAAGTTTGACTGCCGCTGAATAGCAAATTCTTGGTTGACAATCCGAGCAAACCGTAAATTTTCCACCGGGAAATATAACTATTTTCTTGCCTTTTAAAGTAAAGGTAAAAGCATCCTAAATCTGTCTTGTTTTTATATATTTCGTTTAAAATTAACCTATAAAAATTGAGGTGATCATGAAAAAGATATTGGTAACAGGAGCCGTTGGTCAGATTGGTTCAGAATTGACGATGGCACTGCGAGAGCGTTATGGCAATGACAATGTTGTAGCCGGTGGACGAAAGACGAAGCCCTCTGATAAATTATTAAATTCGGGTCCTTTTCAAATCGTTGACTGCACGGACATACAGGCTTTGGATTCTGTTGTAAAAAATTATCAGATTGATACGATCTATCATCTAGCTGCAATCCTTTCTGCTGTGGCAGAAGCTCATCCTGTACTGGCCTGGAATGTCAACATCAACGGTCTGCACAATGTGTTGGAAGTTGCCCGGGAAAATAATTGTGCAGTGTTTACACCCAGCTCCATAGGGGCATTCGGTCCTTCGACACCCTTGGATGATACTCCCCAGGTCACCATTCAAAGGCCCACGACCATGTATGGCGTGACGAAGGTATCCGGTGAGCTGCTCTGCGATTATTACCACAAACGTTTCGGGGTTGATACCCGTGGCGTTCGATATCCCGGTATCATTTCCAATGAAACACTACCCGGCGGCGGTACTACGGATTATGCCGTTGAGATCTATTATGAGGCCATCCGTCATAAAAAATACATTTGTAATCTGCCTGCTGGCGCTTTCCTGGATATGATGTATATGCCGGATGCCTTAAAAGCCGCCATCGATCTCATGGAGGCGGACCCTGCCAGGCTTATCAACCGTAATGCTTTCAATGTTTCCGCTATGAGTTTCGATCCCGAGATCATCGCCGCCTCTATCCGCAAGCATATACCGGAATTCGTCATGGATTATGCCGTAGATCCTGTCAAAAAGGCTATCGCAGAAACCTGGCCCAATAACATGGATGATTCTGCTGCACGGAAGGAATGGGACTGGAAACCGGAATACGACCTCGAGGCTATGACATCCGATATGTTGGATGTGTTGTCAAAAAAACTTTAAATCTGGAGAATTTATGTCAATTACAAAACTGAATAAAATTTTAAGAACCACTGTTGCGGAACTGAACGAAAAAGGAACCTCGAAGGGAAAAGAAAAAGTCATTACAGGAATGAAACCTGCTGAAGGCACAAAGGGGGTACGCTATTTCGTTGAGGGTTACGGAGACAGGGAATTTGTCAAAATGAACTCCAACTCTTATCTGGGCTTGTCTCTGCACCCTGAAGTCATCAAAGCCGAAGAAGAAGCTACCCATCAGTTTGGGGTTGGTCCCGGTGCAGTGCGTTTCATCAGTGGAACTTACAAACAGCATGTTGAACTGGAAAATAAACTGGCAGAATTCCATCATAAAGAAGCTGGAATGATCTTCAGTTCGGCCTATGTAACCAGCATGGGCGTACTCATGCCCCTGGCCGGCGGTGACACCGTTTACATCAGCGACGAACTAAATCACAATTGTATCATTCAGGCAATGCGTCTCTCCCGGCCGCAGGGGAAAGCTGTCTATAAACACAATGATATGGAAGATCTAGAAGCCCGGCTGAAGGAATGGTCAGGCAAAGCCAAAAGGGCGTTGGTGGTGACAGATGGCATCTTCAGCATGCGCGGCGACAATGCTCCACTGAAGGAATTCTCTGAACTTTGTGAAAAATACAATGACCAATTCGAAGAGGGTGCAATTTCTATCATCGATGATTCACACGGTGTGGGTGGATTTGGTCCCACCGGTAGGGGCACCGAAGAATATTGTAATGCCAGAGTCGATGTAATCATCGGAACACTGGGCAAGGGTTTTGGGGTTAACGGTGGTTATGTGGTCACTTCCAAAGAGATCGTCGCCTATTTGCGCGAGACGGCCCCTATGTACATCTATTCTAATCCCATCACAGTCTCTGAAACGGCTGCTGCTTTGAAAGCCCTGGAAATCCTGCAAAGTCCGGAGGGCACACAACTGCTGAAACATCTTAGAGCTATGACAAAGCGCTTTGAAGCCGGACTTCATGAAAATGGCTATGAGACCATTCCGGGCGATCATCCTGTTGTTCCACTCATGGTCCGGGATACTCCAAGAACGGCGGATATGGTAAATTTCTTGACCGAGAATGGTGTGCTGGCCACGGGATTGAATTTTCCGGTAGTCCCCAAAGGAGCTGAAGAGATCCGTTTCCAGATCAACGGTAACCACACCGAGACGGATATTGATTATGTTATTGATGTCCTGCATCGCTACCGCGAGACACACTGATCTAAAAAAATCCTAATTCATACCAAACGACCTGCTTTTGCGGCGGAGTATTTTTCTCCCCGAATCCTAATTAATTAGGATTCGGGGTTGATACTGTCCGCCTGTAATTCACTTAAGCCTACGAATCTTAAGGACAAAACAAATATCGGCTGGCGATTTTGAGTTGAATAAAGTTTTACAACCACAGAAAAATATCGTATATTTCGGGTCGTTTTACATATGATAGAATCCTCAAAACAGCCCCAGAATCGCATTAATTCTTCAGATATCCAAGACGAGGATGTTCTCGTTGAACAATCTGTTCGTCCGGTTTGTTTTGAAGATTTCGTTGGTCAATCCGAGACCATTGCGAACCTTAAAGTTTTCATCGAAGCTACGCGTCAGCGCAAGGAAGCCCTTGATCATGTCCTGCTCTTTGGTCCTCCGGGACTGGGGAAAACGACCCTGGCCAATATCATCGCCCGGGAGTTAAAAGTAAATATCAAACTCTCTTCAGGGCCGGTGATGGAGCGCCCCGGCGATCTGGCCGGTATTCTCACCAACCTGTCTGAACATGACGTTTTTTTCATCGATGAAATTCATCGTCTGAGCAGTGTTGTAGAAGAATATCTTTATTCTGCCATGGAAGATTACAAAATCGATATCATGCTGGATAAGGGACCTAGCGCTCGCAGTATTCAATTGAATCTGAATCCCTTTACCCTGGTGGGAGCAACGACGCGCCTGGGGAATCTTACCTCGCCTATGCGGGATCGTTTCGGGGTCATCTTACGCTTGGACTTTTATTCCGTAGAAGATTTGCTGAAGATCATTAAACGCTCGGCCGGGATCCTGGGCATCCAACTCGACGAAAAGGCCGCTCTAGAAATTTCCGGAAGATCCCGGGGGACCCCGAGAATTGCCAACCGTATTTTACGACGTGCCAGGGATTTTGCACAGGTCAATTCAGCAGGAGTAATTACACTCGAAACAGCAAAGGAAGCGCTTGAAAGACTTGGGATTGACAATTCTGGCCTGGATGATATGGACAGACGGATTTTATCCGCTCTTGTAGAACGGTTTCATGGGGGTCCCGTTGGGTTGGATTCTCTCGGTGTTGCCATTTCGGAAGATGCGCGAACCATCGAGGAAGTGTATGAACCCTTTCTCATTATGCAAGGCTTCATCCAACGTACCTCACGGGGGCGGATGGCCATGGACAAAACTTTCAAATATCTCAAGATTGAAAAGACGCTCACCAGTAACCAACGCAGTTTATTTAAATAGAAGGAAAACAAAAAATGTTTTTTGGAGCCATTGAAAAACCACCTCGGTTGTCAGAATTTGACCTGGAAATCCCTGAAGAGTTAATCGCACAATATCCAACGGAAAAGCGTGATGAATGCCGCATGATGGTATTAGATCGGGCGAATCAGACCATTGAGCACAAGCAATTTAAGGATATCGTAGGTTATTTCAAAAAAGGTGACGTTCTCGCAGTGAACAATACAAAAGTCTATCCCGCTCGACTCTATGCTTTCAAGGAAAAATCCGAAGCCAAAGTTGAAGTTTTTCTACTACGCGAATTGGAGAATGATCTGTGGGAAGCCATGGTCAGGCCTGCCAGAAAAGTGCGTATCGGCAATAAACTCATGTTTGGGGAAGGCATCACCTGTGATGTCATTGATAATACCGTTTCCGGTGGACGGGTTCTGCGTTTTGAATATGATGTTCCCTCAATCTATCCTTTCATTGACAGAGAGGGCCACTCCCCCCTTCCACCCTATATCAAGCGCCCTGCGACACCCAAAGACAAGGAGACTTATCAAACCGTCTATGCCAGTGAACGCGGCTCTGTGGCAGCGCCAACTGCCGGTCTGCATTTTTCAAACGAGATTCTCGATTCACTTCGTGAAAAAGGCGTCAAAGTTGCCGAGGTGACTCTACATATTGGCCTGGGGACCTTCCGGCCCATTATGGTGGAAGACCTT
>CAZIYQ010000161.1:0-6408 GCA_964543505.1 uncultured bacterium
CCGTTTGGTGACCTGGATCGATACGGAGGATCTGGAAAAACGAGGCAAAGTTACCGATGAATTCGCCGATGTGGATGGCGTTTTGATTCCAGGCGGATTCGGAACCCGGGGAATTGAGGGTAAAATCATGGCTTCGAGATTTGCCAGGGAATCGAAAATTCCATTTCTGGGGATCTGCCTGGGTTTGCAATGTGCGGTAATCGATTTTGCCAGAAATGTCTGTCATATAAATGACGCCCACAGTGCAGAATTTAAGAAGGATTGTCTAAATCCTGTCGTCGATTTGATGGACAGTCAGAAAAAAGTCAGAGATAAGGGTGCCACAATGCGTTTGGGTACTTATCCCTGTGAAATCAAAAACGGGTCAAAAGTCGCTAAAGCTTATGGAGAAAAATTGATTCACGAGCGGCATCGGCACAGATTTGAGATCAATAACAAATATTTAGAAGTGTTGGCACAGCACGGCATGATTTTTTCCGGACAAAATACAACCCTCGACCTGATGGAGATCATTGAACTGCCTGATCATCCCTGGTTCGTGGGGGTGCAATATCACCCCGAACTCAAAAGCAGGATCGTAAAAGCTCATCCTCTATTCCGCGACTTCATAGGCGCAGCGATTGAATTCCATGATCAAAAACCCTGACATTCACGATAAGCTGAAGAAGATAAAACTGCTGGTATCTGATGTGGATGGTGTCCTCACCGATGGGCTGGTCCAAATCCATAGTGACGGAGTTGAATCAAAACAGTTCACTGTGAAAGATGGTGCCGGCGTTGCCTTAGCCCGGTTGGCAGATATTCCGGTAGCCTTTCTCTCAGCAAGGTATTCCGAATCCACAACAATACGGGCTCGGGAAATGGGAGTTAAGTACTGTATCCAGGGTCGCTTGGATAAACTAAAGGCTTTTCATGAAATCTGTGAACAATACCGGGTTCGCCCTGAAAATGCGGGCTATATCGGAGATGGGCTTGTTGATATCCCTGTGCTGGAGAATTGCGGATGTGCTTTTGCACCCGCGGACTGTCATTCTCAAGTAACTTCTGTGGTGGATTATCATACAGAAGTCAGTGGAGGGCAAGGCGTCCTGCAAGCCGTTGTCGAAATAATTCTGACCGGTCAGGGGCGACTGACAGAGACGATTAACCAGATGCGTTTGCAAATTTACAAGGGATGAGATACATTTTTATCCTGTTGCTTATTGCCTGTAGCCCGCATGACTTCAACAGTTCAACGGGCAAATCAACGAATCTCTATAAAGATCACGAAATCTGGTCTCCCAAAATTGTCATTAGCCGGGGTGAACAGGTTGTAATTACAAGCAGCTCTGAAAAATTGACTAAAAATAATAATGAAGATGCAATCCTCTCCGGCAGCGTCATAACCGATTTTTTTAACGAAAGTGGTGAACACGTGAGCGTTTTGTATTCTGACACCACGGCTATCGATGAGTATAATAATAATTTTGAATCTTATGGCCACGTTACCGTAAAATCGGATAGTGGGCTGACTTTAAAAACCAATCGTATCATCTACGATAACCGCTACCGAGTCGTTACTTCAAAAGATTCAGTCATGTTTACCACCAGCCAACTTGATACCATTTACGGTGTTGGATTTGAATCCGATATGGATCTTACAAATTGGCGCATCGATAAACCATCGGGTGTCACGAATCACTGGTTGAAATAATTATGGCTGGATATCATAAATTACGGGCAGAAAATCTTGTTAAAACCTATGGTAAAAGGAATGTCGTTAACAATATTTCAATAACCGTTGAGCGGGGGGAAGTCGTTGGCTTACTGGGACCGAACGGGGCAGGTAAAACCACTTCATTTTACATGATCACCGGTATGATCAGACCAACAGCGGGAAAAATTTATCTGGATGAACGCGAAGTCACAAAAATGCCCATGTACAAAAGAGCACGAAATGGTTTAGGCTATCTGGCTCAGGAACCATCTGTATTCACAAAATTATCTGTAGAAAAAAATTTACAGCTGGTATTACAGTTGACCCACCTGTCACGGAAGGAACAAAAAAAACGTTTAGAAGAACTGCTGGAAGAATTATCCATAGCACATATCCGGCATAGCAAGGCTTATACGCTGTCCGGTGGTGAACGCAGGCGCACAGAGATTGCACGTTCCCTCGTGATGGAACCGGATTTCATGATGCTGGATGAACCCTTTGCCGGAGTAGATCCTCTGGCCGTTGAAGACATACAAAAGACAGTAAAAAAATTGAAAGAAAAAGGTATTGGGATCCTGATAACTGATCATAATGTCCGCGAAACGCTATCTATAACCGATCGCTCCTATCTGCTCTATGAAGGGGAAATTTTAAAATCGGGTACGCCACAGGAATTGGCTACTGATGAAAACGCACGAAGGCTCTATCTGGGCAATAAATTCAAAATGGATTTTGATGACTGATGGTTAAAATTGAACAAAAACTTGAGTTAAAACAACAACTGACTCCCCAGCAAGTCCTGCAGGCGAGTATTCTGCAATTGAATGTCGCAATTCTTGAACAAAGGATTCTCCAGGAATTGGAAGAAAATCCGGTTCTGGAATTAGCCGATCTTGAACCTGAAACTTCTCCGGATGAAGAAAAAGAGCCGGAAACCGAAGACACTGCAACCGAGGTTTGTGAGGAGAAAAAGGAAGAAACCGATTTTGACTGGGAAGAACTCCTGGGAGATCCGGATGAATATGAATATCGACCGGTAAGGGAAAAACAGGAAGAGCACTACACACCGGTACTGGTTTCGAAAAAATCCCCAACAGAGAAATTATTGGATCAATTTAACGATCTGCTCCCGACAGAACGTGAATTGGAAATTGCAGAACAACTTATCGGCAACATTGACGATGATGGTTATATCACAATAGATCTTTTGATGATAGCGGATCGGTTCGAGATCGAAAAGAGCCAGGTTGTGGCTGTTTTAAAGAAAATCCAACATCTCGATCCACCGGGTATGGGATCCCGGAATCTGCAAGAATGTCTTTTGGCACAACTTGAATCAAACGAGGAAGATGACCTGCCGACACAAATAATCCGAAATTACTTTGATGATTTTGCAAATCATCGCTATTCTGCTATCATCCAAAATCTTGGCATCACCAAGGAAGACCTGCATGAAGCCATGGAGATTATCTCCCAATTGAATCCGCGCCCAGGATCATGTGTTGCAGAATCTGATAAGGATTATATAATCCCCGATATTATCATGGATAAAGAAAACG
This sequence comes from uncultured bacterium, assembly GCA_964543505.1. GTDB lineage: Bacteria > Fidelibacterota > Marinisomatia > SCGC-AAA003-L08 > JACNLC01 > JAADGM01. The sequence goes on from CAZIYQ010000161.1 coordinate 3,256, forward strand.
ATGAATGGAATATCCATATAAATGATACAACCCTGCCATCATTGAGAATCAGCAAAAGTTATATTGATATGCTGAAGAAAAATAAGGCCAATGCCGAAGTAAGAAAGTTCGTGACTAATAAACTTGAATCCGGTAAATGGTTTCTCGACGCCATTTTGCAGCGTCAGCATACAATGTTGAGTGTCATGCAGGCCATCGTTGAAACACAGGATATCTTTTTCGATGATACCGATAAGCGGGACTTGCGCCCGATGGTTCTGAAGGATATTGCAGAGATCGTAAAAATGGATATCTCAACAATCAGCCGGGTTACAAACGGTAAATATGTTCAACTTCCTTTTGGTATTTTTGAGCTGAAAAAGTTTTTCTCTGAAGGGATTTTTACAGACTCCGGGGTGAAAGTATCCAATACAATTGTAAAAAATCGTATTCGGGAGATTATCGCTGTAGAAGATAAACAAAATCCAATCGGAGATGAGCAACTCACGATTATGCTTAATGCTGAAGGATACCAGGTGGCCCGACGGACGGTGTCCAAATACCGCGAACAGCTAAAATTATCGGTAGCACGCTTGAGAAAGGAAATTTAATGACAGAGCGGAATATTCGATCGACGACGATCCTCGGGGTTCGTATCGGTTCAAAGGTGGCTCTTGGAGGAGATGGTCAAATTACTTTTGGTGATGTACAGATGAAATCGAAGGCGATAAAGGTTCGTAGTTATGCAGATGGGCAAATACTGACTGGTTTTGCCGGAGCCGCAGCCGACGCCATGGCACTCTTCGAAAAATTTGAGAATAAACTCGATGAAATGAATGGTAATTTAAAAAAAGCGGTCGTCGATCTGGCGAAGGACTGGCGTACAGACAAAATTCTGAGGGAGCTGGATGCATTACTGGCAATAATGGACTCAAAAAATTCTTTCATCTTATCCGGATCAGGTGATGTCATTGAACCCGATAACCACATTGTCAGCATAGGAAGCGGATCGGGTTACGCTTTGGCAGCGGCTAACGCATTTATCAAATCCGGACTCAAAGACCCTTTAAAAATTGTTAAGGAATCTCTCAAAATAACAGCTAATATTTGCATTTACACCAATGATCACATCACAATTCTGGAAAATTAATGAAAAACCTGACACCAAAAAAAATTGTAAGAGAACTTGATAAATATATTATTGGACAAACCCGGGCAAAAATGGCTGTCTCCATCGCCCTGCGGAATAGATGGCGAAGACAGATGGTCGATCGACCTTTGCGGGATGAAATCATCCCAAACAACATCATTCTAATTGGAACGACCGGCGTCGGGAAAACAGAAATCTCACGGCGATTATCCAACCTAATGGGGGCCGCCTTTGTTAAAGTTGAAGCCTCTAAATTTACAGAAATCGGTTATGTCGGAAGAGATGTTGAATCAATGATTCGGGATTTGGTTGAGGTATCTGTAAAACAGGTGAAAAATGAAAAAGAGAAAACGGTAAACAAGAAAGCACTGGAGCAAGTAAACCTGCGGATTTTAGATTATCTGTACCCTGTTATTAAAAACAATACAGAGGCTGAAACTCAAGAGCGTCAGGATCGTACTCGTCAGAAATTACGTCAAAGATTAGAAAATTTTGAGTTTGAGGATCGTTACATTGAGATAAAATCCCAATCTTCTGCACTGCCATTGATGCAGGTTGTCGGACCGCTGGGGCTGGATGAGATGCCAGGAAATATCCAGGATATGATCAGTAATATTCTCCCCAAAAAGAATAAAACCCGAAAAATGAAAGTCTCATCAGCCCGCGAGACGCTAATTCAGGAGGAAGCTGAAAAACTGATTGATTTTGACGAGGTCGTTAAAATTGCCATCCGAAGAGCCGAGAACAATGGTATCATATTTATTGATGAAATTGATAAAGTTGCCGGTAAAAACGGTGGTCAGGGGCCTGATGTATCGAGAGAGGGAGTACAGCGGGATATTCTGCCGATTATTGAGGGATGCACGGTCAGTACAAAGTATGGTCAGATTCGAACGGACCACATCCTCTTTATTGCTGCCGGGGCATTCCACGTGAGCAAACCATCAGACTTGATCCCGGAGTTGCAGGGCAGGTTTCCCATTCGAGTTGAAATGGACAGTCTGACGCAGGATGATTTCATTAAAATTCTGACGAAACCCAAAAATGCTCTAATAAAACAGTATCAGGCCCTGTTCAGCGCTGAAAATGTTGAATTGAAATTCGAACGGGCGGCTATCCGCGAAATTGCCAGGATCGCCTGGGAGGTTAATGAAAAGATGGAAAACATCGGTGCAAGGAGGCTGCACACAGTGCTGACGACACTGCTGGATGATTATTTATTTCGCCTTCCTGATAAAAGTATTGTGGAAATAAATATTGACACTAAATTTGTGGCTGATAAATTGAATGAAATTGTCGAAGATGAAGATTTAAGCAGGTACATCTTATATATTTTACAGGAGAATTTTTGAAAAGAGATTTTTTACATGTAACTGATTTTACTTCCGAAGAAATTTGGGAAACCTTGGAATTGGCCAAGTGGGTGAAAAATAAATTCCGCAATGGCGAATCCTACACTCCTTTTTCTGGTAAAACGATGGCGATGATTTTCGCTAAACCCTCCGCCCGCACTCGTGTATCTTTCGAGTCCGGGTTTTACAGACTAGGGGGGCACGCTTTATTTCTTGGACCCGCAGATATTGGAATTGGCAAGCGGGAATCCATCGCCGATATTGCCAGGGTTTTAAGCCGATACAATGATTTGATAATGGCAAGACTTTTCGACCATGAGCATATGCTGCAACTTGCGGAATATGCTACAGTCCCTGTTATTAATGGACTGACGGATTATAATCATCCCTGCCAAATCATGGCAGATATATTGACGATTTACGAACACAGGGGCAATCTCGATGATCTTAAAGTGGCCTATGTTGGGGATGGGAATAATATCGTCCACTCCTGGTTCGAATTAGCCATGCGGATACCTTTCAAATTTACAGTCGTCTGCCCTCAAAATTACGACCCTTCAGAAACTTTATTAGCCGAGACTAGGAAAGCGGGGCTTTCAGAAATTGTCATTTCCCACGAACCTTTGCTGGCCGTAAAAGATGCCGATATTATCTATACAGATGTGTGGGCTT
>CAZIYQ010000162.1:0-6377 GCA_964543505.1 uncultured bacterium
TAATTAAGGCTCTTTCTCAAATAGATTATACCGTTGTTTCCGGTTATATTTATCCGCAAAGCATCTACTGGATATCTGTACACAGGCGGTAAATAAAACAATTAACCTGAAGGATATAATGGATATTAGACTTATTACATCAATAACCCTGTTATGCTGTGTTATCGCTGTTATACCGGGGTGTCACGATTCAGCGATCACCAATCAGGAAGAAACAAATGAGGCTCCTCTGATTAACTATATCACCCTGTACAATACGATTCATTTTTCAAACCTGCTGGATTACGGCACAGCCTATAATTTTATCTGCGATGCGGATGATCCCGATGGGGATACTTTAACCTATCGATGGATATTCAGCTACAGGAGTTATCAGCCGTTTATCTGGCAAGCCTATCAGGATACAGCGGCTACCGACTCGAATATCGCATCCTGGACGACAAACGCGGTGGGCGATCTCAGTATAACCTGCACAGTTGAAGATTCAAGGGGCGCTGTTAGCGTGTGGACAAAAGAATATGTCGTTAGTCCGCCTGAAGCCTTGAGCAGTCATGAGTGGAAATTGGTGGGCGTCCGGGGCTTTGCCGATTCATTGGAATATCAAACAGATGCAGATTACCTGTTGAATATTGAGCCGGATACTTATTATGGAACCGTCGGCCCTTGCAGCTACCATTTCGGACAGATTTCACTGTTCGGGAACACCTTAACCTTTAGCTCATTATTCGACGAACCCCGTCCCAATACTTGTCTGGATGACTCTTCTGTGGTCAATCTAAGCTGGGATTATATAAATTTTCTGCCGTACCGATATGAGAACAATAATGATACCTTGAATTTTTATTTTAGCGATGATACAACTGGCTTCATTCTCTACATGTTCGAACCAATTTGAGCATTAAAAAAGAAAAATTCATTGCTCTTTCAACGGCAGCTCAATCCTGCGCCTAGACCGGCGACCGCAAAAGTGCCCTTCTGCGAAAGAGGCCCCCATTACTCAAACCCAAGGTCGAGCTGACCACTATCCTTCTTCTGAACATCTGTTGAAAGATGTGACAGGGTGACGCCTAATAGCCGCACGGGCTGGGTCGGAGGTTCCGGTTTTTGCAGGAGTTCCCGAATTACATCGCAGAGCTCGGCCTCCGAAGTAACGAAACCGGAAAGGGTGCTGCTGCGGGTGGTCTGAACAAAATTGTAATATTTAATTTTCAGGGTTACCGTTTTCCCTAATATTTGAGATTTTTCCGCCCGCTTCCAGACCGTACCAATAATCTTTTTTAGTTTCAGCCACATGAAATCCACATCAGCAATATCTTCCTCAAAGGTGCGTTCTGCGCCCAGAGATTTACGGATACGGTGGGGTTTCACTTCGCGGATATCTTCACCTCTGACAATATAATAATACCAGCCGCCGGCCTTACCAAATTTTTCCTGCAGGTCTGCTTTTTTGAAAGCAATGAGGTCTTTGCCGGTGTGGATTCCCATGGCAGTCATGCGCCGGGCAGTCACTTTACCGATGCCATAAAATTTGTGAATGGGCAAGGCGGCCAGGAATTCAGTGGCCATCTCCGGGGTCACGACCATCTGGCCGTCTGGTTTGTGAAAATCGGAGGCTACCTTGGCCAGAAATTTATTGTAGGAGACACCGGCAGAGGCCGTCAACTGTGTTTCCGCTTTAATCGCCGCCCGGATCTCTTGGGCAATCAAGGTTGCAGAAGGTTGGCCGACTTTATTTTCCGTCACATCGAGATAGGCTTCGTCCAGCGAGAGGGGTTCCACAAGGTCCGTGTAGCGTTTGAAAATTTCCCTGATTTGCCGGGATACCTCTCGATAAACCTCAAATCGGGGTTTTACAAAAATAATCCGGGGGCATTTTTTATAGGCGGTTACGGATGGCATGGCCGAATGAATGCCGAATTTGCGGGCTTCGTAACTGGCAGCCGCCACGACACCCCTGTGACGCGAACCGCCCACGACCACGGGCTTATTTCTGAAGCGTGGATTGTCCCGCTGTTCAACGGACGCGTAAAAGGCATCCATGTCAACATGTATGATCTTACGCATCTCAATCAGACCAAAATTCCTGCAGCTGAAGCTGGAGTTCTGCGGTGTTTTCAACTTGCCGAATGTGCCAGTTCTCGGGCAACAGACGGGTGACGGTGTCAGATGCAAAACGGTCGTCAATGAGCAGCAGCGCACCCCTGTCATTTTGGGAACGGATGAGTCTTCCGGCAGCCTGTATGACCCGGGTCAGTCCCGGATAGAGATAGGCAAATCCAAAACCGTCCCCTTCGGCATCAAAATGGTGTTTGATCAATTCCTGCTGCATCGTCATGGCTGGTAATCCGAGACAGATAACACAGACACCGGTGAGCTGCTCTCCAACAAGATCAATACTTTCACCGAAGATGCCTCCCATGACGGCCAATCCTGTACGGGGCTGTTTTCTAGGGTTTGTAAATTCCCCTAAAAACGCCTGCCGTTGATCTTCTGTCATGCCCGGCGTCTGGACAAGGATATCCGAAGTGGATCCCTTCAACAGCAATTCCATGCGGATCATCTCCAGAAATTCGTAAGAGGGGAAGTAGATCAGATAATTGCCGGTCCTTCCAGAAGTGAAAGCCTCCAGGGCTTCAGCAACCTGGGAAGCCGTTTGCCGACGCAGACGGTAGCGTACCGACAAATCCCGCATATGCAGCACACAAAGATTTTCAGCAGGATAGGGCGATGGCAGGCTGAAAATCTCAGCCACTGGAGTGCAGCCCAGCAATTTTCGAAAATATGAGACCGGACTAAGGGTAGCAGAAAGGAAGATTGCAGCAACCGCATTTTTAAGACGGCTTGAAAGCTGAACAGATGGGTCCAGGCAGAGAAGGTTTAGCTGAAAACGCTGATGTTTTTTTTGGAAATAAGACGCATAGTGCTCATCATAACCTTCGGCGGTGACGACAAAGCGCAGGCAGTCAAAGTAGAGCTGAAGCACCATTTCGTGTGTTTCGTCATTCCCGGCCCGCTCTGCCAGATAAGTCTCACAATGACCCAGAAAACTCTTGAGGAGGAGTAAAATTCCAGCAGGAATATCCTTTTGAGCACCCGTTGAACCGCCGTATTCAAGTTCTTTTACGGTGCTGATGAACCATGAATTAATATCCCGGGCCGCCCTTCCAAGTTGAGGAAATGACTTGCCCAAAGTCCGTTTTAGTTTCAGAAAATCCTGCTTCACCAGAGATGCCGAATACATTTCACGGGCACGATCAACCAAATTATGGGCCTCATCTACGATGAAGACATAGCTGTCACCCAACTGCAAAAGATGTTTTTGGGTGAAGAAGCGGCGAAGATAAACCCTGGGATCAAAAACATAATTATCATCACAGATGATCACATCCATCAAAGGGGTCAGCTCAAGAGAAAGTTCAAAGGGACACACCCGGTGTAAATGGGCCTTTTCCTCAATGATCTTTTTCGGAAAAGCATCCGTTTTGAAACAGTCTTCCAAAGCAGTACTGATGCGATCAAAATACCCGCGGGCAAATTCACAATTTTCGGTATTGCAAGGGGTGTCCGGTTGAAAACAGATTTTCTCACGGGCTGTGATAGAGACCCATTTCAGCGGGGCACGGTCACCGTTTTTCAGGAGCTTCAGAGCACTTTCTGCAGCCCTTTTCCCCGGAGACCGTGCCGTAAGGAAAAATACTTTGTCAACCCGGGAATTGGCCAGTGATTGGACGGCGGGGTAAAGGGCAGCGAGAGTCTTGCCCAGTCCCGTCGGCGCTTCGGCCAGGAGCTGTCCCTGTGACGTGATGGCGGCACTAACCCTCTCCATCAATTCGGTCTGTCCCTTGCGGTATTCCGGGAAAGGAAAGGTCAGGCTGTCCAGAGCCCGGTTGCGTACTTGCCGGTGTTTAAGAAGGCTGTCCAGCCAGCGACAATAATACTCGAGCATCTCCGAGAGAACCTGCTCCATTTCAGTTGCACTATAAGATTCAGAGAAGGTCCGAAGCACTCCGGAGCCGCTGTGACAATAGACTAGCCTCAGGCCAAGCCGTGACTCCCCCTGCGCTGCGGCATATAGGGCTCCATAGGCCTGAACCTGTGCCCAGTTCTCCGGGAAATCGTTGGCAGCCAATTCTTCAATGGGACAAGAGGTGGATTTGATCTCTTCAAGAACAGTCCGATCGTCCTGCTGAAAAACGCCATCAATTCGACCCGAAATAATCAGCTCGTAGTCTGTCCCGCTGATGTGTCGGGAAACCGGTACTTCAGGCTGGTATCCGGCACCCCGGGAGGCTTGAATTTTCTGGTGCACTTGGAGACCCTTTTGCAGACTCCCCGGTGAAAAACCCTCACGGTTCAAATTCCCCCTGCGGTAGCAGAATTCGGCAAGCTGGCGCACGGGGACACGAAAAACGGTTTTCAATACAGGTCCATCCGGATCTGACCAGGTTGTGCATTGTCCCTGTCCGGCCGGTAAAATTTTCGTCCCGGGAAAAATTTGGAAGACAGCGAAAGGTTCATGGTTTTAGGCGTGATCTCACGTAAAAATTGTGCCGTGAGGTGCTCAGTGAGCCATTCACCGGGAAAATGACGGCAAGTCAGACGCACGATGGCATTCTTGTCGATTTGTGCCAGGTTTTGCCGTAGGTAGGGAGCCAGGGTCTCCGGGGTCAGTTGGTCGACGTCCAGCATGAGGTCAACCATGGGTCGTGTGGGAAGTTTTTTGAAATGCGGCGGTTCTAGCATCCATTTACCAGATGACGCCTGCTTAAAATCCAGCAGATAAAAGCCTTTATCTTCATTTCGTTCGGCCACGGATGTTCGTTCGATGGAGCCGCAGTAGATGACCGGCACGGCTCCACTCTCTGTACGAAAATGGAGAATCTGCTGCCGATGGATATGCCCGGACAGGATTGCCTGAAACCCTCCTGGTATCTCGTCACCGCGGATCACATCTTCACCATTCCGGAAGGTGTAATGCTCAACCCGGGCACCCTCCACGGCGTGATGCAGACATAACAGGCGAATATCAGTTGATGCTATTGGCACACGGCATTCTACCAACCGATCCTTAAAATTTTGCCGGATATTCCGGCGCTCATAGGGAAATCCCGCCAAAGCGATGGTCACCCCTTTGATGGATTGCAGAAAGGTCCTGGATCTGGTAAAAACATGGAGATTGGGATTGGACAGACGAAACAGGCCTGGGAAACGTGAGTATTCATGATTGCCGGGGATCAGGTAAAGAGGAATGCCGTTTTTGGCAAAATCCAGTAGCATGGCATAAACACGGTCCACGATGGGGTGTGGTATTCTGGCTCGGAAAAATAGATCGCCCCCATGGATCAGCAGATCTGGTTTTTCCTTCCGGGCAAAATCCAGGATACGCTGAAAGTTGGCAAAAAAATCTTCTCCCCTGCGGCGGCGTTCAATCCTGGGTCTGATGGGATAGTCAAAACCAAGATGAGTATCGCTGAAAAATAATATCCTGATATGTTTCGGTGCTGGCATCTTTTTAATGAGAATATTGAGAAAAACGAAGGGGAAATTAAGGGGTGAGAGCAGCCTGAAAAAACGGATTTATACTGGGTCCCCTTAATGAATGATGGTTTGTAAAAATCTTATTTACTGAGGGACAATGAAATGGTCAATATTCCCATCGGCCGAATTGGTGCCGCGAATTTTAGTGATCAGCCATCCGGCAGCCTTAAAAAATTTTCAAGCGGAAAACTTTATGTCAAGTCAGTATAATGATTGGACAATATTGATTCATTTCACCAACCGAAAAAGACTCGCTCATTTGTAATTTTATTAGTTTTTTAAGTTTTTGCAGGATGACAGTTTTCGTTCCAGTCTGCGGATCCGGTGCTCCAGTTCCCCGATTAAAGCATGGAGTTTATCAGGGCGGGATAACTCAATCTCTAGGGCTTCCCGGGAGAGGATCAGAGCCTGTGTGTAGGCTTTGTCCCGATGTTCCGCGACTTTCGCCAACTCGATATGAGCGTAAGTCTCCTGTGCCTGCCGCGCCAGTTCCCAGAGATGCTGAGCCTCCGCAAGATGGCCGGAACGCTTGTGTAAAAACGATAGCTCGCGGATACTTTGTGAGGACTCGATAGCCTCCTGCACGCAGAACCGGTATAGCTCTAATGCCCGGTCTGTTTCTCCCGTTTCCAACAGCAGGCGGGCTACGGCCGGTAGAAATATCCTGCTTTCAGTGAAACCCAAGGTTGGTATTTTGATGATCTGGCTAATGCGATGCAGTAACAGCACCATGCTGACCATGTCAAAGCGATTGTGGTAAAAGACATTTTTCAGGTCAGATGCATCACCGTTCCGCAGATAGTCAAAATAGAGTTGCGGGATCTGACTGCCCGGGATGT
>CAZIYQ010000163.1:0-6367 GCA_964543505.1 uncultured bacterium
GAAGTTATCCGCTTTTTATTGCTTTTTTTCGTAATAATGGTAAACCCGGGTTAAGGGAGTTCCAGCCATTTTGCAGATGAACCATGAAGATTGCTCCCAACATGACCACTGTAAAAATGAGACCTGCAAGTCTGGTTGCAATATCCTGCCCGAGACCGCCAATCAAGATCAGGATTGCTCCCAATACTTCCATGGTTGCCAGCAGGTAAACCATGAAGAGAGGCATCTTCATCATATCGGCCATACCCTGTGCCATTGGGAATTTCCCCCAGCCATGGTAGATAAACGTCCCAAAAAGTGACAGACGTACCAGCCAGTGAGCATATTTTCCCAGTTTATTTAGTGATTCCATTTGGTTTTCTCCTTTTATTGATCGTTAAGATACATATACCGTGTTTTAATTTTATCCGTGAGATGCCGTGTGTCAAAATCTCCTGTGTACCACAATTCATCATTCACCCAAACAGCCGGTGTCAGATGTTTACGGTTTGGTGGGACAGTGTCCCCCGTTGTATCAATGTTTGTGATCACCAGTTTAAAAAGATGTTCCCTGTCATGCGCTACAATTAACTTCGTAGCTACGGCCACACAGAGCTCACATGAGTTCCGTACTAACAGTTCAACAAGAGGCAAATGATCTGAATATTCTTTTTTCATACTGCTGAAAGTTAGGCCGGTGATCGTATTCGGAAACGTCGCATATACGACAGAAGAGAAAACTGAATCCGGCATTTCGAAATGAGTCATCATTTTAATTTATCAAGGTCTTTAACCCGAATATACCGGCGGGTGAAATCAATTAATCCTTCGTCCTTGAGTTCGTTCAACAGCTGGCTGGCAGTCTGACGGGAGACAGCGGTGAGATCTGCGATTTCCTGTTGGGACAGGGAGGGTCGTACCACCCAGCCGTCGATCATCTTCTTGCCGTATTCCTTCACATAACGGCAAATAAAAGAACAGATGCGCTGCCGGGCATCTTTAAACACCAGGTCTTCAGCCTGAGCCGAGATTTTGCGCATGCGCCAGCCTATTAATTTCGTTATGGACAAATTGAGTGCCGGATTCTTCATCATCATATCTTGAAAATGATCCTTGTTGATGGTACAAATCACAGCATCTTCCATGACTTCCGCAATATTGGAATGCCGGTCCGCTCCCAGCAATGAGGTTTCACCGAAAATCTCCCCGGGACCGATGATCTGCAGCACGGTACTCTTGCCATCTTCGGTGAGACGGGATAATTTCACCTTACCTTTTTTCAAAAAATAGATCGTCTCGTTTGGTTCATCGGGAAAATAGATAATCTCTTTCTTACCCGAGGTCTTCATCCCGGTTTTGTCCTCCAGTTCGCTCATCATATTATCAGGCATCTTTTTAAACAAATTGAAATTCTGCAGATACCAAAGTTTGGTTTGTTCAGCCATTTTGACTCCTTGATAGTAATTTAAAAAAGTTATCGATCGCTGTTTCTTTCATCGTGTCCAAGTCATGAGGGTCCAGCTCCCTGGCTTTGAAAATATCCTGTTCAATTACGAACATGAGCACCCCGAGGTGGAGAAGCCTGACTTGAATTCTTGTGTTGAAATTTGGATCGAATGACCAGTGCCGTTTACCATATTCGATGCGTTCTTCCATAATTTTCCAAAATCCATTCAAGGTTTGCACATATTTTGATTTAGATAGCGGATGCCCCGCGAGAGAGATTTGCAGCAGAAGCCGTAAATAGGCAATACGATCAGGACTGATCGCAATCATGCTGCTCAAATAATCGTTAATGAATTGTCTGAAATCAGAGACAGAATTAATTTCGGAAGGGGCCTTTAAGGGATGCTGGTGGCTAACGTATCTTTTGATGATGGATTCGAAAATATTTTCTTTCGAGGAAAAATATTTAAAGAGAGTGCCCTCCGAAATCCCCGCAGACCGGGCTATTTCATGAGTCCTGATCTCTGAAATAGATTTGCTGCTGATAAGATCAAGAGTAACGGCAAGAATCTGTGAAATCCGCTCATCTTTTTTCATTCTGACATGCGCCATTGAAAGTAATATAGCGAGTACTTACTTAATTATACAAAGAATTAAATGATATTGAATTTAAATTGGCATTGAAAAAACCCGGTCAAAACTTGGTAACTATGGAGACATCCTACTCGTTTCAACCGGGTTCGTATCGAATCAACAGTCAGTTCTTACATGAGGATTTCACCTACCAGAGCAACAATATCCAAAATATCAACCTGCCCGTTATTGTCAAAATCAGCGGCACAGATCTCCTGTGGTTCAAAATTCAATTCCCCGATAACATACTGAACCACCATCACAATATCCAGAATATCCAATTGTCCATCTTGATTTGTGTCGCCACTTCCACAGGGGGGTTGGGAGAGCAGTTGCTCGACGATGAGCTGCATGGTCTCCCCATCATATTCGTTGTTGGCATATTGTATGACACCAGCTTGATCAATGATGACATCCCGGGGAAAGGGTGACTGCCCGCCGGGAATGTAATACTGGTTGTAAACGGATTGTGTATCCCGTAAAAGCGGGAAGGTCAAGCCATTGTTCAGGGCAAAATCTTCTATGGCCGATTCCGGTTGATTGGCTATGCCCACTACCGTTAGGTCTCCGTCCTGATGTTCCTGCCAGATGGCACTTTCTATGTCCGATAACTCCGGAGCACAGACAGGTCACCACGGGGCAAAAAATGCCAGGATGATCACTTCACCGAGATGGTCACTCAGTTGAAACATCCCTGACCCGTTGGCCGCAATGGGGATGCTGAAATCAGGGGCAGTTTGTCCCTGCTGGATGCCATTGTTGTTGCCATTGAGCAGAATACTCACTTCCGGTTCGTCGGGGTCGTCTGTTCTGAAGACATACTCTGCAAAAGAATTCTGACTATCCGCTGTGTAGACGATGTCCACATCCAGCGAATGATTGGGAACCAGCAGGGGTAATTCTGTCTCAACATCGTATTCATCATTGGTGGTCCAGACCATATCGAAGTTCAGCATATTGCTGCCACTGTTTTCGATGGTCACTGTGGCCGTGTCGCTCTCCCCTGGTTCCAGTTGCGGAAAATTGATTTCCCGTGTACTCAAGTCAATATCCGGTCCCGAGACCTGCCCGTATTCAAACAAATGCACATAGCGCCATTCGGCAGAATAAATCAGATCATCGATAGCTCCCACGGCCATCACACGACCGCCCGTATTTTTATATCCCACCAGATTCAGTTCACTGCCGTCCCAATGCAGTATTTCAAGATCACTCCAGTCCGACACTGCCACACGATTGCCGGTAACTGCGACTCGGGAGGCAAAACCACTGGTATTATAATTTGCCAGGAATTGTGCGTTGGAAGGATCACTGATGTCAAACAAATCCACTCCACTATTCCCCACTGCGAGGTACAGCAGATCACCGGATAAACGCACATCTTTAGCGCCACCACTGGTTGGATAGGTTCCCAGGAGCAGGGGATCGTTCACATTGCTGTAATCAATGATCACCAGACCGGCATCACCGTTTGCTGCATAGGCGATATTATCCCGTACGGCCACAGACCAGGCATTATCAGTCACGATCTGTGAGAGATATTGTGAATTTGTAGGGTCACTCACATCAAAAAACAGCACACCATCGGTATGAGCCGCTGTTACCAGAATGCCGTTGCGGACTTCCACATCTTCGTAAGATGTTGGCAATGCTGCACCCACAAATCCGACCAGATTCGGGCTGGATGGATTTGAAATATTCAGCACGGCAATACCGCAATCTCGACCGGCTCCGTAGGCATAATTTCCTCTGATTTCCCAGTTATAGGTTCTGCCGTACTCACAACCGGTTATGTTCATTGAGCTCAGTTGCTGGGGATGATAGGGATCGTTGACATCGAAGATGGAAACTCCGCCCAGCCCACCGGGGATCATCATCAGATCTCCAGAGATCTCTACATCCAGCAATTCATGATTCGAGGGATCGATGCGCTGGAGAATCGTTAGGTTTCGGGGGAATATCCAGGCCATAAAAAGGAAAATGATCAGGGATTTTTTTATCAAAGATGTTTTTAACATGATCTCTCCTATTTAGCGAATTTAACCTTACCCTATTTTAGATTTTTGCAAAAATATGTAAGACATGGCCGCTTATTTCGTGGGAATTTCTTTTACCTCTTCAACAAGTGCTGCCTCTTTTATGCTGTATAGCACATTGTTCAGCGTTTCAGCAAAAGTACCGGGATCCTGATATCCAGCCTGTTGATAAATCACCTTGCCATCTTGCCCCAGCACCACGATCGTCGGTATTGCCGTGACTTTATAGTCATTGGCGAGGCTATTCCCGGATTTGGTATCCACATCGATCTTCACTGGTGCAAAGTCATCCAGTTTCTCGATGATCTTTTGATCCGAAAAGGTAACCCTGTCCATCTGCCGACAATTCGGGCACCATTTGGCGTCGAACTTGATGAGAATGGGTTTGTTGGTTTCCTGACTTAATTTATTGGCATCGTCCAATGAGTGCCCGCCAAAGACATCGGCAGCAAACATGAAGCTGACAGCCAGTATTATGAAGGTTATGAGTCGTTTTTCCATTTTATTTCCTTTTTGTTTTGTGTAAGTAAATTGGTCCTGAATACATCAGATTCAGAGATGGATTTTCGCTGAAGCCGGCGGGCAGTCGACCCTCCGACCATTTCATTACCGGCAGGTTCCAGTCCAGGCGTATGACTACCGGATAATGCTTGAATTGCCAGTTTACACCGGCCCCTAGTACTCCGAAGTCATACGCCGTTTCCTGGATATCATTTTGATAGACCCCTGCAGAAATGGATTTGAGGACGCCAAATTTGTTCTTAAGGGCAATGTAGGGAGACCAGCGCTTCCACTGGGCAATCTGCACCCGGTAATTAAAAAATAGCTGATGCCTGAAGCGAAAGAGATTACGGTTCCCCAGCTGCTCCACCCAGATGGCACTGAACGACTGGAGATGACGATCGCTTCCGAAGATGGTGGTCATACCCGCCTCCAGATTGACCGAAGGCGAAACTTTGAAAGGGAATTTTGCATTGCTGTATTTGGTAACAAGGGGAAGTGATGTTCTGATCCACAGTAAATGCCTGTCGCCGTGCACCATCACTCGGCCGTTCAGTTCTGTAGAAAGCAAATAACTATCCCGGGCTTCGAATGAGATGTTCTCTTGCAAGCGGGTCGTGGTAGTCCTGATCCCCAGGACCAAACCGAAAAACTGTTCCGCTCTGTAATGGTAGTCCAAAGAAACAGTCAACCGGGGACCTTCAGTGATGAAGGCATCGACAGCAAGATCGTTTCCGGACTGCACACTTAATTGAAGGGAATGGGCATCCGCGCTTGAGAAATTCTGATAATATGGATATTGCTCTACTGCAGAGGACTGGAAATGTCCCTGGAGTGAACAACAAGCCTGGGCAGTGGTATTTACAGGCAGCAGCCACACGATTAATACGAATTTCACGAGCCATTTCATTGGATGATCCCATCCCAAAGGGTTGTTTCGGGGTTAAAAGCTGCCCAGGCGAACCAATAGGCAATGTAGCCACGGGCAGGGTCAAGATGTTCTCCGGTGAGAGCACCGTTAACCGCATTACCGAAGAGAGTCCATTCACTTTCGGTTTCTGTGTCCTGAAAAGTTAGAATTCCATTGTCAATGCTGGAAATTGCTACCGTAAAATGCCGCTCTGTTTTGTAAGCAACAGCAAAATTGTGCACATCAGAAGCAAAAATCACGAATGAATCTCCCCCCACTTCCACATGATGCACCGAAATATCTCCAAATTGAGAGATCCTAAAAGCTTCGCTTTCTCCATTGTTCAGCAGTCCGAGAACCCGTGCCTTACGGGGCAGTCGATTGTCAACCTGCTCAACCGGAAAATACAGCGCGTTGTCAGATTTATAACTGCCGTAGGGATAGCGATTATAGTCTCTTTCATAGCCGGTATTTTGAGAGACGGCTTTCGTGTCCGGGTATAATTTACGCCAGGTGCCCCAGGTGGTCTCCACTATCCCGTCTAGTTGAAGCAGGTCACTTCGATGGGCTCCGGCAGCTGACTTTAGCAGCATCTGAGGCCAAAAACTGTTATTGTCTTTGTCGTACATGATCAGGTTGTTGTTGTACAGCATTCCCGAAACACCAAAGTCCAGATCGTTGGTGATCTTCAGGGCTGATCCCGTTAATGGGCAGTAGGAAATGGTATAATCTTCGGCATTGATGACCTCGTGCCAATCCAGAACAGGGTGCGGGTAAGCTAAATATTGATCGCCAACTTTCACGCCTACAACCAGATCTTCATCATTCAGATAATTGAGGGCAGACGAGCCGACAGGTACCA
>CAZIYQ010000164.1:0-6352 GCA_964543505.1 uncultured bacterium
GAGGGGGGGGGGGCGGATTGGGTGGTGTGTAGGACCCATGGGAATACCCGTCCTATGTACTAAAGGAAGGTGCGGCAGGAACATAGAAATAGGTGATAAGATAATCGTACGCAACATTTGCAGCCGTGAGATAATCATCGTTTCCGGTAGCATCGTAAGCGGCGTACAGTCCTTTGATTGCAGCGGCCTGAGATTCTACCAGTTTGGGTGAGGTATCTGCACCAGTGCCAAGGGTGTAGCTGTTATAATAGCCACCACTTCCGTCACCAAGATTGGCAATGAGAAAATTTGCCTGGGCCTGTAATGCATCGAAAGCCATCCCTTCGAGAGGGGTACCGACGAATTCTTCAAAGACCTGCCCGAAGACCGAGATCAGGTAGCCTGCGTTCACAGTGCTGATCGTGCTCCCCGGTGCCGGCATGCCGCCGTCGAGACCGGATTCATCGACAAATGTGCCGTTTTCGCCATTGTAGTGCAGGGCAAACAGATTCTGCACGATGACTTTACTGGCGCCCTTCATGAGATCAAAGGGTCCGGGAGCCCCGGTCTGGCTCATGTCAGCAGGAAAAGGATCATTGTCAAATACTGTGTGGTATGCTAAATGAACGCCATCACTGGAGTTATTCGGATCCATCATATTTTTAAAATTAATGGTTCCCCACAGTAAAGAAACTTGGTCCCAGAGCTGACTGGAAGCATCCGTCACCGTGAATGAATCCGGCTGCGGCGGTAGCATGGGATGCACACTGGCTTCGGTCACCGCGACTTTATGCGGGAAAAATTTAATGCCGGCCATGGGATCGTAGGTCATGGGATCAACCATGCCGAGACTGGTCCCGTCATACGCCAACTGAGTGATGATGAATTTTACTTTGTTAATCGCTTCGGCAGTCAGTACCATACCGATAAAGCCATCCAGTCCGCTCCCACCAAAGTAAACATTGTTGTCCGGATCAAATTCAAATCCGCCTTCAAAATCGGGTGAAACCACACCGTCGGGATCAATGCCGTTGTCATCGGCATCATGATAAGCACCGAGCATATCCTGAGCCCAAAGATACTGTTTCATCAGGGTCTGGCCCATGGCAGCCGGATTCAGAGTCTTGTCCATTAACGAGCGATCCCAGCGCAGCGTAGAGAAGTCAGCCCAAGTGAAATTATCCGGATCAATAGCCTGCGGCAGGTGTGGATCACCTGAGATGAATTCTGCGAACTGAGGCCAGGGATTTCCGGGAGCTGCATGATTTGCCAGCATTGAAAAATGCATGATATTCTTCATGAGTTCATCGTCTTCATTGAAGCCGTTGGACATGCCGTTGGTGTACATCCCGTCAAAATCAGGATCAGTTTCCATGGCGGCCATTTGCCCGATAATCGGTGCCCACATCATATGCAATCCCATACCGGAACGGGAGATAATGGTGCCCAGCTGATAGCGTGAGTACTCATAATTCTCAATTCCCAGCGTATAGGATATGGAATCAGGAGTATCCGCCACGAAGGGATCCAGATCGTCCAGATTGTACCCCAATGCCTCGGCAAAAGGCTCTCCGCTCTCATTAATTTCATTAGCGAGAAGCATTTGGCCGGCTGTGAAGTAAGTATCGGTATTTGAAACCAGCACCTGAGCCGCGGCCAATATGGGCAGTGCCAGGAGCGTCGTTAAGATGAGTTTATAGTTTTTCTTCATTTTCGTTTCCTTTTAAGTTAATTTATTGGTTCGTGTCATTTTGCCAACGGTGAAGTTTATCAAACACTGGGGACATTGAATTGTCATGCAAGCGACAAAAACCAAATGAGACTCATTATTTTTATCTTTGAAGGAGAAAAACGAAAAGGTAGTGGGTGGATTCAACCCCTCAGGGGTTGGGGATGGCAGGCATTCAGTGAAATTCTATCATCCACGACATGCTTCTCCTGTGAAACACATCACTGGCTTACTGATCTTAACTTAATAACAACACTCAATGAATTATCGGGGTAGGCAAGATATTTGGCTTTTAAAGGTGGTCCCCCTTTTTTTAACCGAACACTTGGTTGCCCTAATTCTGTCTTAATGAATTATCTTTAATAATAGAGGTGGTGATAGAGAATTAGAGGCCACTTCCATTTTTGTCTAAACGGTTTTCACCTTTTAAAATTGATGACATATGATCAACAAAATCGAGTTAACCGTCGTGGGAGGTTCAATAAAAGAGCCTTATCTCAAAGGATCTCGAGAGATTAACTTTACAAAAATAAATTAGGTAAAAAAAATGAGTGTGGCAGGTTTCCACTCTTTGACGGATTGCCACGGTTCCTGTAATTTCGCTCTTTCCTGAAACACCAATTCGTAATAAAACAACTGAAAGTAAGGATAATCTATGGCACAAATCACCGGAGGGGAACTCATTGCGCGTCTGTTACAGGCTGAAGGCATCACACGGGTTTTTGGCATCATTGATGGAACCTACCTGAATCTTTTTACTCATTTCAAACCTAATGGAATAGATTTCATCTCTCCGAGGCATGAGACCTGTGCCGCGCACATGGCGGGTGCCTATGCCCGTTTAACCGGAACTGCAGGCGTTTGCATTGCCAGCAACGGGCCGGGAGTGGCCAATATCCTGCCGGGAGTGGCAGTTGAAAACGGAGAAGGCAACAGGGTTTTGCTGATCACCAGTACTCGCCGTACCGGTATTGGTTATCCCGAACGGGGAGGGACTTTTCAGTATTTCGACCAGGTTGGCGTAACCAGGCCAATGACCAAATGGAGTGCTGCCGTACCCTCATTTGATCGTATTCCTGAGTTTTTTCAGCGTGCTTTCCGGAAACTGTACCAGGGCCGTCCGGGCGTCGTTCATGTCGATATACCGGAAAATATTATCAATGGCAAAGGACCCGATATCTCTGCTGCAGAGCCCGGATCTTACCGGCGGGTGTCTCCGCTCGTACCGGCCGATGATGAAGTCCTGAAGGCCGCCGAATTGCTGGCAAGCGCCAGACTACCGCTGATCCACGCCGGCAGCGGAGTGATTCACGCACAGGCTTTTGCGGAGCTCAAACAAGTTGCTGATCTTCTGCAATCCCCGGTTAGTACCAGCTGGGGAGGGCGCAGCGCATTCCCTGAAGACTCGCCTCTGGCAATGCCCATGAATCAGGTGGAAATGAATCAAAAAGCCCGCAATGATGCGGATGTGGTTCTCACACTGGGCTCCCGACTCGGTGAAACGGACTGGTGGGGCAAACAGCCTTATTGGGGCTCGCCGAAACGGCAAAAGATGATCCAGGTGGATATCGACGAAGACATGCTGGGAGTGAATAAACCTGTTTTGTTGGCCATAAGTGGAGACATCCGGATATTTTTAAAAAAACTGCTGAAGGCTCTCGAGCAGATGAAATTAGAGCTACTTACTCCGGAGCGGAAGAAATACCTCTCTAGCCTGAGTCAATTAAGGGATAAACACCGCAGTAAACTGGATAAGGTATTCACCGAAAAACCCAACCGGCTCACGGCAGCCCATGTTGCCCGGGCCTGCGAGGAGATATTTAATGCAGATGCTATTTGTGTCGTGGACGGTGGCAATACGGCGGTCTGGGCTCATTTCTACCGGAAAGTAACACAACCGAATACGGTTCTCTCGACCTTCAAATTTGGCATGCTGGGGGCAGGGGTTTCACAGGCACTGGGCGCAGCAGTGGCTCTCCCTGACAGGCAAGTCTATGCCATCATGGGGGATGGGGCCATGGGGTTTCATATGCAGGAAATCGAAACGGCGGTGAGAAACAACCTGCCGGTCATTTACCTGGTCTGTTGTGATCGCCAGTGGGGCATGGTGAAAATGACCCAGCAGTTTGCCCTGAAACCGGTGAAAACCATGCTAAAAAAGTCCCTCGATCCGGGAGAAACCATCAATGCAGATTTTCACGAGATCAGATTTGATCTGCTGGCCGAAAGTATGGGTGCCCATGGCGAACGGGTAGGGCACCCCGATGAACTCGTGCCTGCCATTCGCCGTTGTCTGGAGCAGAAAAAATGTTCTGTGATCCATGTGGATGTGGACCCAGTCAAACACCTCTGGGCGCCCAATCTAATGGTCTTTAAAAAAATGCATGAAGAACCGGAAAGCTGAAACTCCCTTCGTTTCCATTAATGCTTTTGAAACAAGCCCCCTTTCCGAAAGTCAGATGAAACCCGCTCTGTTGATCACCGGAGCAGCAGGATACCTGGGCTCAATGGTTCTATCCCGGGTACTCGAGCACCATCAGGATTTTTCCGCAATTGTGGGATTGGATGTCCGGCAGCCGGCTGACATTCCACTCCATAAGATTTCCAATTTTCATTTTGAAAAAATGGATATTCGAAGTGAGCAACTGAAAAATATTTTTAATAAGTACCAGTTCACAATCGTTGTCCATCTCGCCGCAATCTTGAATTCAGGAGGCCCCAAAACCCGGGATTTTGAATATTCGGTGGATGTGGGGGGGACAGAAAAGGTTCTCAAAAATTGTGTCCGCTCCGGGGTGACAAAGCTGATCGTGTCTTCCAGCGGTGCAGCTTATGGATACCACCCCGATAATCCGGTGCCCCTCCGTGAAGATGCCCCGTTGCGAGGCAATGACGTATTTGCCTATGCCTGCCATAAACGTTTGGTCGAAGAGATTCTGGCACGTTACCGGCAGGAATATCCTCAGTTAAAACAACTCATCTTCCGCCCGGGAACCATACTGGGGAAACATACGGACAACGACATCACTCAAATCTTTCACCGGAAGGTCATTCCGGGAGTACGGGGAACGGACACGCCTTTCGTCTTCATTTGGGATGAGGATGTAGTCGCCTGCATCCTGGAGGGTATTTTTAAGGATAAAATCGGGATTTATAATCTTGCCGGGGACGGAACAGTTAGCCTAAGGGAGATTGCCAACTATCTGGGGAAACGCTTCCTGCCACTGCCCGTGGCATTATTCCGGGGCATTCTGTGGCTGCTCTATCATCTGAGATGTTCAAAAAATGGTCCCGATCAGGTTTTGTTCCTGCAATACCGTCCGGTCCTGGCCAACGACCGACTGAAACAGGAATTCGGATATACACCTCAAAAGACCTCGCTGGAAGTTTTTAAGTATTATTGGCAGTACCAATCCGGTTCACGAGTAGATTCAGAGAGCACAGGAGAATGATATCCCTGAAAGACAAAGTGGCCTTGGTGACGGGTTCGGCTGGAGGATTGGGCCGGGCACTCGCCGTGGAGTTAGGGCATCACGGTGCTTGTCTGGCATTAGTGGACAGCAATGAAAGTGAACTGGCCAAAACCTGCGGAAAGCTAGCTGAACAAGGCGTTCCTGTCATCAGCATGGCCGGTGATGTGACCAAAATGGAGGATTGTCAGCGAATCACAGATCTGGTTCGCAATAAATGGAAACGCCTGGACCTTCTCGTCAACAATGCCGGGATTACTCACATCAGTCTGTTTGAAAACACGGGAGTGGGAGTCCTTCGCAGGGTGATGGAAGTGAACTTTTTCGGTTCCGTCAATTGTACCAGGGCTGCTTTGGCCGATATCGTGGACAGTCAGGGAATGATCGTCGCCATGTCCAGTGTTGCGGGAATTGGTCCTCTGCCGGGTCGGACAGGATACTGTGCCAGTAAGTTTGCTCTCGGAGGGTTTTTCGATACGCTGCGCATGGAATTGAAAGCAAAAGGTGTAGGGATATTGCTGGTCTATCCATCCTTTATCAATACGGGCATTGCAGCTCACTCCCTCGACGGTCAGGGGGCTCCCGCATCACCTGCCCGGTCTACCATGGGGCGCATTATCGAGCCTGACACGGCCGCCAGGTTGATCATTCGGGCGATTCGTAAAAAACGCAAACGGCTGATGATTTCAGAGGAAGCTCGGCTAGCCTGGTGGATGACCCGCCTATTCCCAAATCTGTACGCAAAGATAATTCGCCAAAAATTCGGGTCACTGCCGGGAGAGCATTGAACCCGAACTGGATTCAGATATCAGCCCTGTTCCTGCTGCTGTCATTGTCCTACACGACAGAGGCCATGACCGGTTTTGGCAGTATCGTGATCGCCCTTACCCTGGGGGCTAATTTCCTGCCCATAGAATTTTTGTTACCGATCCTGGTCCCGCTGAACCTGCTGCTGAGTGGAACCATCATCTACCGGCACCATCAGCATATCCATTGGAGTATCTTTTTAAAGAAAATATTGCCGCTCATGAGTGCGGGTGTGTTGGTGGGGCTAATACTTTTTAGCTTATTGGAGGGACCGCTGTTGAAACGGATCTTTGGTGGATTGGTAATCCTGTTTGCTACGAGAGAACTTATCCGTCTGGTGCGCAATCGTACTGGCACTCCGCAAGCA
>CAZIYQ010000165.1:0-6342 GCA_964543505.1 uncultured bacterium
CCTCGGCGAACTCGCGGTCGGCATTGATGAAGAGGATCTTGTCCTTCAGTTCGTCGGGCTTGTTCTTGTTGCAGACCAGGACGCAGGCGGGAATGCCGGTGCCGTAGAAGAGGCCGGGCGGGAGGCTGATGATGGCCTCGATCACATCGTCGTTGATGAACAGCTCGCGAACGAGTTTCTCCTTGCCGCCGCGGAAGAGGACGCCGTGGGGCATGATTGTGGCCATGTGACCGTCGGCCTTGAGGCTCGCCAGCATGTGCTGCACGAACATGAGGTCGGCCTTCTTGCCGGTCTCGGGGCACCACTCGCGGAAGCGGCTGGTGAACTTCATGTTGGCGCGGCTGTAGTTCTGAGAGAAGGGCGGATTGGCGAGGACGCGGTCGAACTTCCGCACCTGTCCCCTCTCGAGTATGAGTGGGTCCTCCAAGGTGTCCCCGTTCTCGATGGTGAACCGGGTGATGTTGTGGAGGATCATGTTCATGACGCAGATCGACCAGACCGTGCCGTTGGAGTCCTGGCCGTAGAGCGCGAGGTCGTTCGGGTTCTGACCTTGCTCTTCGACGTACTGGTGCGACTGGATGAGGAAGCCGCCGGACCCCGCGGTGGGGTCGTAGATCGTGTTGCCGGCTTCGGGCTTGGTGAGCTGGACGAGGAGACGCACGACCTCGGCCGGAGTGTAGAACTCGCCGCCCTTCTTGCCGGCGCTGTCGGCGAAGAACTTGATGAGGTATTCGTAGGCTGCGCCAAGCAGATCGGGGAACTCGAAGTTGTCGTTGACAAGGACGCATTGCGGCTGGTTGAAGTGGTCAAGCAGGTCTTTCCACTTCTGGTCCGGGATCTTGGTCTTGCCCTTGACCGCGTTGAAGTCGATGTTGTTCTTCAGGACGCCGGCGAGCGCGTCGTTCTCCTCTTCGATGGCGGCGATCGCCTTGTTGAGCATGTTGCCGATATCGTGCTTCAGGTCCTTCAGCGCCGGGACCAACTGGTCGTCTTCATCGGTCCACGGCTCGTGCCAGCGGGCGCGGATGGGGACGAAGAACGTCTCGCCGTAGGAGGTCTTGTCCTCCAGGAGATCCTTGAGCAGATCGGTATCCGTGATGTGAGCGAAGTCCTTCTTGCGCAGTTGCTTGCGCTTCAGATCGAACTCGTCGGAGAGCCGCTTCAGGAAGAGCATCCCGAAGATGAATTCCTTGAACTCCGAAGCATCCATTTTGCCGCGCAGGATGTCTGCGGCCTTGAAGAGGAAGGATTCGAGTTGGGGTAGGGTGATTTTCTCAGGTTTCACTGCGTGTATGCCTCCGTTGATTCGTTTGTATAACGTTCAGTATAACTTGCCGCAAGTTGCGGGGCATATACTTTCATAAATAAATAAACTTTATCCGGGCTGCAAAACAGAAAAAACCGCACAGCCCCTTCGGTCAAGTTAATGCTGTTGTTAGGCCATAAATTATTGTTTCTGTAATATTAAGTTAATTGGAATACCAGCCCTATAATCAAGCGCAGGTTTCATTAATTTCATTCTTAATTCAAGTTGTTTTTCAGTCATATGTCGATCGTCAATAAACTTCTCTCTTTCTTCTTGAAGGTCAGGGGTCAAAGATGGTTTTGAAACCCATCCATATTCTTCTTTAATTGAGATTTCCCAAAGATAGGATTCCACATCTCCCAATAATTCATATCCTTTTTTTATCCAATCGTCGGAATCCCAAGTAATTTCTGGTTGTAGTTGGCGATGGCAATAATCACTTAACTTTTGCCAAAATTTATGAAGTTTTCCTATGTCAGGTACTGATAATCTTTTTGGTAATGGAGTGAAGATTTTTGCAAAGACTCTATTAAATATGAAGGCTTTATATAATTTTAGTTTATTTCCAGCGTTTTCATGAATAAGTTTGATTAAACTGGAAAAATTATCAATTTTTTTTAGATTTTCGTCTGTTAAATCATCATCAGATATTAATTCATCTCTCAAGATCAGATAATAAATTTCAAATACATATCTTTCTATCGCTAGACGAAATTCGAAAGCAGAATATACTAATGGCGAGTGTAATAAATCTTTCTCTCCGTATTTACGCCATGCAACACCTGCTGCAGCGTGGTAATCTCCACTTGTTTGTCTTGGTTTTTTTAAAATGTCATCAATATCCATAAGATTATACTTTTAAAATTATGAAGGCCTAACAATGATTATACTGCTCGTATATTTGCACTATACGGCTGTTTCAGCCGTATAGTGCAAATTAGCCCTATTTGTTCTAACTTTCCGTCAGTATTGTGATAAACACAATTTGAAATTTTACTCATAAATAATCTCCCGGGCTTTTTACCGCCGTTGGACCTTTATCAAGTACATGGGTGCAAATCATGGTGGTCTGAAATAGTTGTGATTTAAGCATCCAGTGTACTAAATCCTTTATACCTGCCAACAATTTACGGGTAACGGATTCATTCTCCCAAAATAAAAAGAGGTGTTGGCAGGGGACAGTATTGGTTCCCTGCGGGTTGTTAAATCGATATTGTCGATTTACTCCAAAACTTTCAACCCGGCGTGCCGCTACAACTTGCCTCCGGGGGAGGCTGCGGGTTAGTTTATTTTCAAAAAACAAAGATATTTTCCCTTGTATCTGTAGCAAGTAGCGATATAAATCAGCGGCGTTTTTTCAGCGTCCGCTGAATTGATTTCTTATGTATTCAATCTATATTTTGACAATTAACGTGCAAACTGAATTTTATCCGAAATTCCAAGTTTGCGATTTTCCTCAACAGCTTTCTGGACAGCTTTATTGGCGATTCTGCGATGCTCGGCAAATTCACGGAGTGCTCGTACACTAATTGTTTTTTTTGAATTGTTTTTTTGTTTATTCATTTTGATATCTCCGTATTCCTGCTATCAATCAAAGCAATCTCTGTGGCAATTTCATCCGCTCCAAGATACTCTATCTTAAATTCTTCTTTATATTGGTATGCAAATGTTGTCTTACCAACACCATTCGCACTACCGATAATCAAAAGTTTCTTGTTCATTTTGTTATTCTTCATTTTTCACATAACGCCAATAATCAGTGACGGCCGGTAAATATTTTCCTTTTCTATCAATCATTGTTTTCATATTTCAATCTCTAAAAACCACGGTGTCAGTAAAGCTGTCCACTGCATTTTAAGTTGAATGCCAACTACTCAAGATGGTGTATCGCATATTGGTCTAGAAGATTACGAATCATCTTCTGATATTTAGTGTGATACTTTTTTGCTTCATTCTTGAAAAAATCAACACTTTTCCTACTTAGTAATAATGTCACTTTTACTGTATCATCCTTAAAAGCAAGTTGCTCAGGGGATGGTAAGAAATCATCCACAATTTCTACTGAATCAATAGGACCTTCTTTGTATTCAATTTTCTTGTTCATAAATCTTTTTTCCTTTTCGCCAGTATCCAGCACCAAAAATGCGTATCACTTCTTCTCGATATGTGAATCTGACAGTTACAATTCCAGTGTCAATTTTGCCAATGCAGAAATACCTGGTTTCATTTTTAGTGCTGTGACTAATATCTTTTAATATAATTCGATTTGTATCAGCAAAAGCGTACTGAGCTACCCCAAAATCTATACCATGCTTTTGGGGGTTTTTAATATTTTTATCTGAATCCCATTCGAATTTGGTTTTCATCTTCATAGGAAAAATACTCATAATCTAGTATATGTAGCCATATAATAATATGTATAAATATCAATGCGCATTCTAACGGATTCATACTCCCAAAATAAAAATAAATTGGAGCAGGGGGCTTGAGGTGTTTCCTGCGATTTGTTAAATCGACACTGTCGATTTACTCCAAAACTTTCGCCCCGGAATGCAGTGACAGCCTGCCCCTGCGAGTTCATGAGCACCGGGGTGTCGCTGCAGGATGGCCCGGAGGATATCTTTGGGTACGAACTGACCTGCCAGGTGATGGGGGAATAGTCAGCTGCGAAATCTTTTCCGCTCTCAAGAAATGAGACTCTTTAGTTTTTTAACCAGGTAGTTATTTAAACTTTCACCCTCATTCAATGCTTTCAGAGCCAATACCTGATGCAAATCAGAACCCGTTCTGAGGACGAATTTTCCGGAATATTTTTTCTTTGTCGGATTTGGCAGCTTTATCCCATCATGCTTATAAATATCGATCCACTCTTCTACTATTCTACCAAGTTCAGCATAAACTTCTACTTCATCTTCACCATGACAACACTTTCCAAGCCAACCGGGGACAGATCCAACATAGCAATGATCTTCGTCGGACCATTCGACAATTTTCAGGTATTTATCTTTTTCTTTCATTTCTTTACCTTCCTGATTATCTTTTTCAACAGCTTCTCCTGATAGGGCTTTGCATCATCACCCAGGCTCCCTGAAATTGTGAGCACGATTCCGGAGGGATGTATGAAATTCCTATGACTGCCTTTCCCACCCCGGTCAACAAAGCCGGCTTTCTTTAAATCCATAATGAGTTCCCTTACTTTTCTAATCATGAGATATAATACTACTGTGATACTATGATAGGCAACTCAAAAATGTCTCAAATCGATCAGAGATGACCGGATTCGGATTAGTTACTCAGTTGATAAATCCTGATTATCAAATAAGCTTGTAATCTTAAAACACACAGGATGGTTTTCTGAATCATGATTTTCAGGATGAGTGGGGATATTGGATTGATGGGGATTTTTGGAGTGCAGTGACAGCTTGCCCCTGCGAGACTACGAGCACCGGGGTGTCGCTGCAGGATAGCCCGGAGGAAACAGAAATAGGGTGACCTGTTTGAGGGAAGATGTAATTTGATGGAGTCTCCTGCGAGTGTGTTAAATCGACACTGGCAATTTACTCCAAAACCATCCAACCATGCTTTTATTCCATTAAAATTCTTCTTACGATAAGTGTTATATTCTCACGTTACTATTATCACAAATCTTTTATTTTAACGGTTGATTTCAAAAAATATGCATCATACTAAAAACCAGTTAATTTTACTTTTGACCTTTCTGGTCCTGATTTCAGTTTCAGTTGCTGAAACGCTGAAAATGCGTATTGAGGGTACTCCTAAACGCTCTGACAGTGGTGAGATCATCGCCCGGCGTGATGCCAACGGACGGTTCTGCGCGGCCATTCAGGTGGTATCAAGACTTGAAGGGTTGGCCTATGATGCCAATAACGGTGTCGTGGGCGATATTGATCGTCTGCCGGGGATGGACCGCATCTACCTGCAGCCGGATGAGAGAGTGCTGAAGGTCTATGCCAGCGGCTATGAACCCCTCAAGATTATCCTGTCAGAATATGGTATTCACCTGAAAGCCAAAGAACAATGGACTATCAATATCAGTGGCGATGTACTGCGCAAGGAACTCAATATAGGGATTCTCACGATACCTGTGGGTGTAGAGGTTACACTGGATGGCAAAAGTATGGGCACAGGTGACACCTACATTGTGAAAAGCGGCAGCCACGAACTGAAACTCACCAAAGCAGGTTATCAGCCCATCAGTGAGACCATTACTGTTGATGAAAAGCACACCCTTTTCAAATATGAGCTGAAAGAGATCGAAGATGTAGCCCTGCAGATATTTACGACACCGGACAGCGCCACGGTCTATGTTGATAATCTTAAAATCGGCATTACACCCACGAGTGAATTTTTCCCGGCAGGGAGATACCCCATTCGCATAGAGAAGGAGTGGTTTGTAACTTATGAAGATTCCATTAACATCACCCCCCCCGGGACGATAAAAACCTACACCCTGCAGCCGGATTTTGCCACTCTTGAAGTGATCACCGCTCCGGAAAAAGGACTTGAGATTTACCTAAATGACCGGAAGAGTGCTGAAATCTCGCCCCACACATTTGCCCGGATGGTACCTGGGGAGTACAAAGTATCCGCCCGCTCGCGCTATTATGAGGCCAACGAAGAGATGGTTACCCTCCTCCAGGGTGATAATAATAAAATAACGCTGAAAACAGAAGAGAATTTCACAACACTCACCATCAACAGCTATGACAATGCCAGAGTAACTATCAACGGTAAGCCGATGGCTCAAAATACCGAGCTGCGTTTTGAGCCCCAGGTAGCCACCCTTGAAGTGCGGGTGCCCAAAGCCGAGACGCTTACAAAAAAGCTGACCCTGAAAAAGGGTGAGAGCAGGACACTGGACCTTTATCCTGAAATCCAAACCGGCACCTTGCAGGTAGTGGAGAAACCGCTCGATGCCAATATTGCACTCAAAGGTGATGCCGGTGAGCACTATACTTCAGAGGGACTGCATAATTTTAAAGACATCCCCGTGGGTACCTATACGCTGACTGTGA
>CAZIYQ010000166.1:0-4777 GCA_964543505.1 uncultured bacterium
TCCAATAAATTTGCAGTTATGGAAGAAATTCAAGGTGGTATAGACCAATTCCTAAAAGCAAATAAATCGAATCAAAAAGGGGAATTTCTCGTCGAAGGGGATGAGCAAAATGTCCGTCAAATTTATACTCTGGCAAAGTCTGCAGTATTTGAAGATTTTATAGGGACAAATTGGACTCTGGTTAGTGTATTTGAAGCTGACGAAGTCTTTGCTCCGATCATAAAATTGAAAAACACGATCATCATTCTTTCCGTCATCTCTCTCTTCATGGCATTGGTATTTATTTTTACAATTCGAAATTCGATCATCAAACCAATCCATTCATTTGTTGATTTTACCAAGACAATAGGTGAGGGTAAGCTTAATGGGCGGATAAACGATATCCCGAAAGATGAAATCGGTGAGTTAGCGAATGCCTTCAATGAGATGCTCTCTAAGTTACAGCACACAACAGCATCAAGGGATGATCTGCAGCATGAAATTAATATTCGCAAACGGACCGAATGGGAATTAGACAATCAACGAAAAAAACTTACTGATTTGTTAAATATCACTGCGGACTGGGTCTGGGAAATTGATGAAAACAATAATTACACCTTTGCAAGTCCGAAGGTAAAAGAAATCCTTGGATATGAACCAACTGAGATAATTGGTAAGACCCCCTACGATTTAATGCCGCCTGATGAGGCCGCCAAATTGAGGGCTATTTTTGAAAGTATAAAATCTGAAAGAACTCCTTTCAAATATCTTATCAATGAAAATCTTGATGCCAAAGGAAATAAAATTATCATGGAATCCAGTGGAATTCCAATATTGGATGAGGAGGGTAACTACCGCGGGTATCGTGGTGTTGACCGTGATATCACAAAGCGTCTCTTGAGAGAACATGAGCTAATAAAAACCAGGGCTAATCTGGAGGCGACAATTGAAAATTCAAGAGACATGATCTGGTCCCTTGATTCAAATTATACATTATTAGTGGCGAATCGAGTTTTTAAGGATCTTTGGCGGCCATTTTATGGTAAGACCGTGGAACCTGGCACTGTTTTGATTGATAAAAAATTACTCGAGAACGAGACCTTTGTGCAATGGAAAAAATTCTATGACAGGGTTCTCGCAGGGGAATCGTATTCGATGGAATTTTCTACCCAGGCAGAAGATGGAACCGTTTATTTTGAGATATCCTACACGCCAATTCTGGACGACGACAGGAAGGTGATTGGTGTAAGTGTCTTCGGTAGGAATGTCACAGAGCGTAAAAAAACTGAAATTGATCTTGAAAGGTATGCAGAAGACCTTGAGGAGCAGCAGATGCAGCAGCAACGAAATGTAGAACAGATGAATGATCTGCTGTTCGAGCTAAATGAAGCCAAGGATAAGGCAGACACAGCAAATCGTGCAAAGAGTGATTTCCTGGCTAACATGAGTCATGAGATTCGAACACCCATGAACGGTGTGATTGGAATGACAGGACTGTTGCTGGAGACAAAACTTGACCAGGAACAGCGGGAGTTTGCCAAGATTATAAAAAATAGTTCAAATTCACTCTTATCCGTTATAAATGACATTCTTGATTTTTCAAAAATAGATGCAGGGAAGCTCGATCTTGAATTGATTGATTTTAATATGAGATCGATTATCGAGGATTTGATTGAGACTCAGGCCCTGCAGGCAAAAAGTAAGAACCTGGAGATTGCTGCATTAATTGAAAACGATGTTCCTTTGAATTATTGTGGTGATCCCAACAGGCTTCGGCAGATTCTGACAAATCTAATTGGTAACGCGATCAAATTCACGAGTTCGGGAGAAGTAAATTTGCATGTGTCCTGCAATAAAAAACTTGATAAAGGTAATTCTGAACTTCTTTTTGAAGTAAATGATACAGGGATCGGAATATCTGAGAAGAAAATCGACCAGATTTTCCAGGCCTTCTCCCAGGCGGACATGTCCACAACCCGTAAATTTGGAGGGACGGGATTAGGCTTGTCAATCTCTAAAAGACTTGCCAAAATGATGAATGGCGAGATCGGCGTTAAGAGTACATTGGGAAAAGGATCAACGTTCTGGTTTACCGCCCAGCTGGCTCCACCCGCGGGTGAAAAAGTGCAAGATAACAAACCCTCTATTACAAATTTGGGACCTGTCAAAATTCTTGCAGTCGATGATAATGAAACGAACCGGAAAGTCATTGCCGGTATCCTTGATTTAGCTGGTTGTGTACACAACGAAGTTGAAGACGCATTATCCGCAATGAAAGCACTAAGTGGGGCCGCAGAAGTCGGAAAGCCTTATGAGGTAGCGATTCTGGATCAAAGAATGCCGGAGATCGATGGTTTAGAATTAGCTTCGATGATAATGTCCGATAAACAAATATGTACAACAAAGTTGATCATGCTTTCTTCATTAGGTGAAGTGGGGCTGGAGCAAGATATCAAAAAGAATGGATTCAGTGCCTTTTTAACGAAACCCGTTCGGATGGATATTTTATACGAAGCCATTAAAAAATCCCTCGGTCAGGAATTGGAGTCGAGTGATAGTCCCGGGGCATCGGTTGCGATAGTACCTGCAAAAGAGGAAAATCGGCATGATATTCGGATTCTGCTTGCGGAAGACAATCTGACTAATCAAAAGGTAGCTCTGAAAATTCTTGAAAAGATGGGCTATACTTGCGACGCCGTGTGGAACGGGCTGGAAGCGATAGATGCCCTTGAGACAAAGTCGTATGATATTGTTCTCATGGATGTACAGATGCCAGAGTTGGACGGATTCGAAGCAACACAGCGCATCCGCAATGGAGAAACAAGAGTAAAATCCCCTGATTTGCCAATTATTGCAATGACAGCCCATGCCATGAAGGGAGATCGGGAAAAATGTATTGATATTGGTATGAGCGACTATGTTGCAAAGCCCGTACAACGCAGTGAACTGCAAAGAGCTATATCGAACTGTCTGTCATTAATAACCCCTAAAGAAAATAAGGTAAAACCTGCTGAATCGAGGGTGATTATTGAACCAGATGAGATATCCTTTGATCCGGATGCTCTGCTGGATCGTGTAGAGGGGGATGAAGAAACATACAAAGAGATCCTGGATATTTATCTGGAGGATGCACCAAAACAGATTGAAAAATTAAAGCAGTACATTACCGAAATGAATTCTGATTTGGTAAGAAGACAGGCACATACGCTTAAGGGTGCTTCCGCAAATGTTGGGGCTCTTAAATTACAGAAAATATCTTATGAACTTGAACTTGCTGGTAAGCAAAATGAGAAAGAATCGATGCCCTCTCTTTTAATGTCGGTGGAGTCTGAATTTGGGGTTCTTAAAAATCGCATTAAAGAATTAAAAATACTGGAGTGAAAGAATGAAAATTCTTGTGGTGGAGGATGATTTCACAAGTACAATCTTGATGAAGAAATTATTGAAGCCTTATGGTGAGTGCAGTTTTGCTTCCGATGGGAAAGTCGCGTTGGAAGCATTCTTATCAGCACTTTCACAAAATGATCCCTTCAGTTTGATGACCTTAGATGTAATGCTTCCTAATTATGATGGACATGCAATCCTGAAAAAAGTCCGACTAATGGAGACTAAATTTGAGATCAGTCCCTCAAAGCGCTGTAAAATTGTGATGACCACTGCACTGTCGGGCGAGACAGATGTGATGCAAGCTCTGAAAAGTGGTTGCGATGCCTATCTCGTAAAACCAATAGACAGTAAAAAAATCAGGGAGCAATTAAAAAATTTCGGGTTTGTCAGAAATGAACCCAATTAAATGGAACGCTGAAGCGCCACATCAACCATGAGTCTGTTCGGGTAAGATCTATATCTGATATTAAAACCGTTGCAACGGGTAATTCAAACTTATATTTCAAGTTAGCCATGATTTAAATCATGGCTAACCAATAGGTAAATAATTATCTAACTATTTTAATAGTTTTCAGATATTATGGCAGGAATATTGAAAATATCCATTCGGAATAATCTCAAGAATAAAAGAAAAGTGCTTATGATGATTTTCAAGTACGATTGCACATAATGGCAGCTTCGGTAAAGTAATTATTTTCGTCATGGTCCATTTATCGGTAAATTAAAACAGATAAAATTTCATGAATTATCATGATTGAATTCTATAAGTAAAACTGAAAAGTATTATTCTTATAGTTTTCCACTAAAGAAGGTTTGTCTTCAATATGTGTCATTATTAATTTTTCCACATAATATGAATATTAGGATTAGTTTCGATTGGCATTAATTATCAATGGAGGAGGATTATCCACTAATTTCTCAATTGACGAATGTTGAGTCATTCGGTTTGATATTAACCATCGGAATTTAGGATGAAAAGAGAAAATAAATATCTTCGCAAACGTTTTATTTTGCTGCCTGTGCTTGCAGGGGTATTCATTTATCTTTTCTATATTGCTTATCGCAATGAAAAAGCAGATGCTGTAACTGAATTTAACCTAAGACAGACACTTTTAGCTAAACAGGCTGCAGATCGTATCGGAGACTATTTTTCTCATTATTATATCGAATTAAACCATTTTTCTGATGTTGACAATATTGTTGACTTCAACCGCGAGGGCATAAACCTTCTTCTGTTTTATTGGTCTTCCAACACGAACCGCATCCTGTCAGTAACGAGAATGGATCAATCTGGGAAGATTATTTATACCTTGCCGGACACCAGCTCAATCGGGAAAGATATCTCGAATCAACCCCATGTGAAAAAATTATTAAAAACACATAAACCTGTTATCAGTAACATTTTCAAAGC
>CAZIYQ010000166.1:4877-6338 GCA_964543505.1 uncultured bacterium
ATGTGAAAAAATTATTAAAAACACATAAACCTGTTATCAGTAACATTTTCAAAGCCGTGCAGGGGTTTAGTTGTGTTGCTTATCATGTTCCTCTGTTCGATGAAAAAGGGATATTTAAAGGTAGTGTTGCAATACTGGTTAAATTCGATAAGCTGGTTGAACGATACCTGACCAACATTACAATAAGCGGTTCGGCGAATGTTTGGGTAATCAATAATTTTAATTCTTTACTATACGATTTTATACCGGATTACAATTGGCAACTATCCGGTGATCTAGATCACTTGAATCCGGAAATAAAAAATGATCTTGAAATAATGACCATTGATCAACCAGGGGCTTTGAATTGCAAATGGGACTATGAGAATGCGGGATCTCTCCATAAATTGTATGCTATTCATTATCCTGTGAAAATAGCAGATGGATTTTGGAGTATTATCGTAGCCACACCAAGGGAGGAAATACTTGCAACGACCAAAGGGTTCCGGAATATTTTAGCCCTTATACTATTTGGTTTAAGTCTGGTGGGCATCCTTTATTCTTATTATTTTTTCAAAGCCTGGACAGTTTATAAAGAAACAGAATATGCGGAGAAAACCGCCAAAGAGAGAAATAAAATGGAAGTCTCCTTGCGGCAGACTGAGAAATTGAATACGCTGGGGTTACTGGCAAGCAGTATGGCCCACGAAATTAATAATCCCATGATGGGCATCATAAATTATGCGGATTTGATAAAAGATAAGATTACAGATGAAAACCTGCTGAATTATGCAGATGGCATTATAGAAGAAGGCCACAGGATCAGTAATATTGTTAAAAATATTTTAGGGTTCTCAAGGCAGAAAACTGATTCCAAAGAGACCGCCACTCTGGGGAAAATATTCAATGATACAATTCTTCTGATTGGCAGCGGTTTTATAAAATCAAAAATTGATATAACCAAAGAATTCGAGGATGACTTACCTGCTATCACTTGCAGACCTAATCAGTTAAAGCAAGTATTGTTGAATTTGCTTATCAATGCAAAGGATGCCCTTAACACCCATTATGGCGATGTCCTCGACACCAAGAAGATATTTGTCAAAATCAGCACGATTTATAAGGGTAAGGAGAAATGGCAGCAAATTATAATTGAGGACAACGGTCCGGGAATTGAGCCCAGTGAACAAAAGACAATCTTCCAGCCCTTTTATTCGACCAAACCAAAGGATGAAGGAACTGGTCTGGGACTTCCAATATGTATCGGCATTATCGAAGAACATTTAGGCGCAATGAGTGTGGAAAGTACCGTCGGTGAATTTACCCGTTTTATCATTGAATTACCTTTAGATGCTTAAAAATCGGGGGCAATCCTAATTCTTTATTAATAAAGTATGAGGTAGATGATCAGTAAAAAATTATGAATTTAAATAGTACCAGTGAAACGACTAATATTCTAGTTGTTGATGATGAAAAAAGTGT
>CAZIYQ010000167.1:0-6306 GCA_964543505.1 uncultured bacterium
TTTGCAGCCTATCCAACCCTGTTTCTCAGGACTATCCGGAAAAACGGAACCGGAGGTATTATTGCTCCGGACCCGGATATGGGTAAAATTCCTCAAATGTTGTATTGGCGATCGGAAGCCCGGATCAGCCGTGATTTTCTCCGGTCGCTGGTCACCTGCAAAGCCGGTATCGCCATCGGTGTTGGGGGAACCAAGATGGATGAGAGACTCCGTATCGATTACCCCCTGGCCCTCCAGCGTATGGAAGTCCTCTTCAATGGCTGGGGCTTGAACCTTGGCGGAGCAATGCGCTATCACTTAAATTCACGGATAGATATCCTGCTGGATGCTAACCTGTACTCGCTGCCGGGTTCGCCGTACTCAAAATTCTTCGAGCATAAGTTGCAGGTATTTCTAAAACACTCACAGACTTTCCGAATTAACTGCGGTTACATCCTTTCGTATGGGGAATATCCCTTCGGCAGTCAGTGGTATATTCTGCCTCTCATTGATTTTGTCTGGCAGTGGCAGTGACCTTCAGGAATTCCTCTGGTTTGGATTCCACCATCCGTCCTTAAATTATAGCCATCGCCAGAGCTTTATTGTTTACCCTAAAAGCTGTACCCTTTAGAACTCTTATTTAAAATGTCAAGGAATAATATGGAAAATAATGTCTATAAACTGATTGAACTGACAGGGACATCCTCTGAAAGTATTGAAGATGCCGTCAATAGTGCTTTAAAACAAGCCGGGAAATCAATCCGTAACATGCATTGGTTCACGATTGTAGAAACCCGTGGAGCAATCGAAGATGATCAGGTCTGCCAATGGCAGGTCACCCTGAAAGTGGGCTTTACCCTGGAGTCATGAGACTGCGAGGAAAACACATCCAACCACAAAAAAGAACATACCGAAATTATGAATTATAATTCAATCGTAATGGTCAAGCAGGTTCCCGATACCGCCAATATTTCCGGGCAGGTCATGAAAGCAGATGGAACCGTGAACCGGGCCAAACTCCCTGCAATTTTTAATCCTGAAGACAAAGTTGCCCTCGAGCTGGCACTGCAGGTGAAAGACCGCTTTGGCGGGAAAGTGACCGTCGTCACCATGGGACCGCCCAAGGCTACCGATATCTTGCGGGAATGCCTCTACATGGGCGCTGATGACGCCGCTTTGATCAGCGATCGTAAATTCGCCGGTGCCGATACCCTGGCCACCAGTTTTGTCCTAAGCGAAGCCATTAAAAAAATCGGCACTTTTGACCTGATCTTCTCCGGCCGCCAGGCCATCGATGGAGATACAGCCCAGGTGGGACCCCAAACCGCAGAAAAACTAAAAGTTGCCCAGGTGACCTATGCAGAAGAGATTATCGATGCCAAGGGAAAGAAGATCACCATAAAGCGCAAGGTGGACAATGGGTATGAAATTCTCGAAGCGACCATGCCGGTTCTGATCACCGTGATAAAAGAGGCTGGGGATCCCAGACCCTTCAAAGCCAGGCGGGTGATGGCCTACAAAAATGCCCGTTCTCTGCTGGAGCTTGAAAAAATGGCCGATGCCAATTCGCTTTTGTATATCGATCAATTGAAGGAGGAGTACATATCCAAATCCTTATTCATATCCACCTATACGCTTGATGAACTGAAAATTGATCCCGGTCGTTGTGGTCTGGCGGGTTCGCCCACAAAGGTACACAAAGTTGCCTCGGTAAAACTCGGCGGCGGTGAGCATGAGGTTATTGAATCCACAAGAAACGGACTGAAAGGTCTCATCGGAAAGCTGGCTGCAGATCACATTTTCGGATAGCCCTGATCGAATACCGAATGCGGCAGAATATTAACAGTCAAAAACAGAGTTGAAAACGGAATGAATAATAAATCCAAAGATGTCTGGGTCTTCGTTGAGCAGACCAATGGTGTTCCTGCAGATGTGAGCTTTGAGCTTCTTTCCAAAGGACATAAACTGGCCCAAACCCTAAAAAGCAAACTGGTTGCGGTCGTCATTGGCCACAAGATGCGTGAGGCTGCGAAAAGTACCTTTCAATACGGTGCCGACATGGTTCTGCTCATCGATCATCCTAATCTGGAAAATTACCGCACAGCCCCTTACAGTGACATTATGAACGAGCTGGTTTCAGCCAGGCAGCCCCGCATTATCCTTTTCGGGGCTACCTTCATCGGTCGTGATCTGGCGCCGAGAGTGGCCTCTTTTACCTTGAGCGGATTAACGGCAGATTGCACAGACCTGCAGATCTCGGATGTTGTGTATCAGAAAAAGGAATTCAAGGATCTCCTGCTCCAGATACGGCCTGCTTTCGGCGGGAATATCATCGCCACGATCATTACGCCGGATGTCCATGTGCAAATGGCTACAGTGCGCGAGGGCGTGATGGAACAAGCCCTGCTTCCCTCTGCGGCAGACGGCAAAATTGTAGAAATTCCCTATGTATCCAAGCCCATTCATGAACTGGTGAAGATCATCGAACGCCACCAGGAAGACAGCGAAGTCAATCTGAAAGGTGCCCCGATAATCGTTGCCGGAGGCTATGGAATGGGCAGTAAAGCCAATTTCAAACTCATCCACGAATTGGCTCAAACTCTCGGTGGAGAAGTTGCCGGCAGCCGGGCAGCCGTCGATGCGGGCTTCATTCCTCCCCAGCGTCAGGTGGGCCAGACGGGTGTCACTGTGCGTCCGAAACTGTATATCGCGGTGGGCATATCCGGGGCCATCCAACACAGGGCCGGGATGCAGGATTCACAGAAGATCATCGCCATCAACAACGACCCTGAAGCTCCCATATTCGACATCTGTCATTACGGGATCAGAGGTGATGCTATGAGCGTGATTCCCCTGTTTATAGATGCCTATAAAAGTGAATTAAAATAGAGAGACTATGCCAAACTTTTTTACAGATAATGCCGATTTACAGTTCCAGTTCGAAAATCTGGATTTGCATGAGATCATCAAGCTCACCGAAAACGATTTTGTTGAAGCAGGCACCTTCGATTATGCACCGCACGATTGTGATGATGCCATGGACAATTACCGCAGAGTCCTCGAAATTGCCGGGGACATCGCTGGGAATTTTATCGCCCCCCGGGCAGCAGATGTGGACCAAAGCGGTAGCACCCTTGAAAACGGCAAGGTTCACTATGCCAAAGGCATCGCCGAAGCGCTGGACAGACTTGGCAAAGCCGAACTGCTGGGTTTGACCCTGCCGCGAAAATATGGCGGATTGAATTTCCCATCGACCATTTACACGATGGCAATCGAGATCATTTCCCGGGCGGATGCCTCATTGATGAATATTTTCGGTCTGCAGGACATTGGAGAGACCATCCTGAAATACGGAACCGACGAACAGCGTGATGAATTTCTGCCCAAGCTGGCCAGCGGCCGCCATACCGGCGCCATGGCGCTCACCGAACCCGATGCGGGATCTGATCTGCAAGCCGTCAAGTTACATGCTTTTCAGGATGAGAAAGGTCAGTGGTTTTTGAGGGGGGTAAAACGCTTCATCACCAATGGCAATGGAGATGTTCTGCTGGTTCTGGCAAGATCGGAGCCGGGCACGAAAGACGGCCGGGGACTGAGTATGTTTGTCTGTTACAGCGGTGAAAAACTGAAGATCCGTCGTATCGAAAACAAATTGGGCATTCACGGTTCACCCACCTGCGAACTGCATTTTGACGGTGTGCCGGCACAACTGGTGGGGAAACGGAAATTTGGGCTCATCAAATACGTCATGAATCTGATGAATGGCGCAAGAATGGGTGTATCCGCCCAGGCACAGGGCATCTCCCAGGCAGCTTATGAGGAAGCCCTCAATTATGCCAGGGCACGAGAACAATTCGGTCAGCCCATCGCCGATATCCCCGTTGTAACCAATATGCTGATCAATATGCGGGTCATGCTGGAGAGCAATCGTTCGCTGTTGTATGCCACAGCCAAGTGGGTTGACCTCAGAGACAAACTCGATGGCGAAGTTGAGCAATTAAAAAGAGAAAAATTGCCCTCTTCTGATCTATTAAACCGCTTGAAAGAAGCCACGCGCACGGCAGCCATGTTGACGCCCATGACAAAATACACACTTGCAGAAGCAGCCAATAAAATTGCTTACGATGCCCTGCAGATTCACGGTGGAACGGGCTACATGAAGGAGTTCAATATCGAACGGCATGTGAGGGATGCCCGGATCACAAACATTTACGAGGGCACTTCCCAGCTGCAAATTGTTGCAGCCATCGGTGGTGTCATCAATGATATTTTTAAGACTTTTTTCTCTAAAAAAGAAGATCAGATTTATAAAGGTATCCTGCAAAAACTGGCGGGTCACCTAAAAGAGATCAGAGAGATTTTTCTGGAATGCCGTAAATATGTAACAGACAAAAATGATCAATATTTCCAGGATGTGGCTGCCCGGGAGCTGGTAGAGATGTATAGTTTTCTCTATGTGGGGTATTTATTGCTGGATGAAGCCCAGATCAATAATCGCAAGGCTTTTATCGCCAATCGCTACATTGTCAATGCCCTGGCATATACACGCAAAAATGCCGAGACCATCCGCAATGAACAATACTCCGACCTGTTACACGCCGGCGAAATCTTGATTTAAATTCCAATATGTCTGGCAGACCCGCAGGGCGATGGGGGGTGAAAGAATTAAAAGTGCTTGCCCGACACAACGGGATGGTGGCGGGCCTGTCCGACAGCCCGAAGGGTGGCGGGAAAAGTTAAAAGTGCTCGTCTGTTTGAATTAGGATTTTCAGGATGCATCGGAATGAAGGTTTCACTCCCTGCGTAGTTGCCACCCTCTGAGGGATTTAAAGTACTCCTGTAGCAGCAGCGCCCCCCCGTGCTCTCAAACCCGCAGGGGCAGGCTGTCGCTGCACTCCAAAAGAACAGCACCCTCGAAGGGGTTGATCAATCCGTGAAGTTGGTGTCATCCGTGAAATCTTTACCCGACAGCCCTTATGGTGGCGGGTTTACCCGACAAGTTGTATTGTGGCGGGTTTTAGCCCAACAGCTCTCCAATAAACCGTTTCAACGGTTTTGCATCTTGATCACGTCGCCCCCACAGCTGAAGCTGTGGGCTACAGGACTCTCTTTAACTAACCCCGCGCTTCAGCGCGGGGGATTAGCACACCACCAAACCGGGCTTTAGCCCAACATAACCCTTCCCTTTATGTCATTTCGAACGCAGTGAGAAATCTTAAAACCCCAATTAGGATTTCTCCATCGCTACCCCTAACATTCGTTCGTGGCGGGCTTGCCCGACAGGATGATGTTCTGGCGGGCTCCCTCGAAATGACACGGGGTTCGGGGATTAGACTATTTACCCCGTGAAATGCGAAGAATGAGCAAATTTCACAGGGGTTTGACCTCAACTTCATCCGACATGTTGTTTCATGGCGGACCTGCCTTCGGCAGACCCTCTCCTCGACATGAGAGGGGACCATCCTGCTGGTTTCCGTTCAACCCCTGCCGAGGGAGAGCTAGAGGGGGTCAGGGTTGAAATCCCCCGCCGTAACCCACAATTTTAATTGTGGGCACATGCAGACACCTCTATAAACCGTTGAAACGGTTTTGCATCTTGATCACCTCAACCTCACAGCTGAAGCTGTGGGCTATAGGACTTCGCGCTTCGGAGTTGAATCAATCCGTGAAATCGGTATCATCCGTGGAAATCCGTGATTCAGACAAAGAAAGCCTCCCTATTTACCCCGTGCTTCAGCGCGGGGTCTAGCCAGAACAAGAAAAGGGCTTTAGCCCAACAGCTCTCCCACAAACCGTTTAAAAGGAACCCAAATTATCTTTTTTTTTAGAATTAATTCCCCTAAATTACCTTATGTATCAATGAAGGATTTCTTATCTTTGGTCACATTTAAAAACAATTATGCTTAAAGTTTTAGGTATAGAGTTAAAAATGAAAAGAATAAAATATATACTACTGTTGCTCATCGCTCTGCTCCTTTTCCCACCCGGCTGCAAAACCTCTGTAAAACCCCAACCGGCCGACTGCGAACCGGGCTGGCACCAGTGTGAAAACGACAACACAATCTGTTGTCTCGATTCGACGAGCCATTCATTCTACTGGACTATAGATTCTCTTGGAATCTACGGCAGTTACCTGAACGACGTGGCTATTGTGAACGAGAACGACATCTGGGTGGTGGGCAATATCGAAACCGATTCCACTTCCTACAACGCCGCTCACTTTGACGGGAATGAGTGGGAGCTGATTTTAATCGTGAACCCAGATCCTTTATATAGTACCTAAAAATCCCATATAGGGTATAAATACCATCGAAAGGGTGTGTATAA
>CAZIYQ010000168.1:0-6303 GCA_964543505.1 uncultured bacterium
AATATAACTACAAAAAGGCATTCATCGCCATGGAACCCTCCGGTATATATTGGATCAGTCTTTATAAACGACTTCAGGCATGCGGGTTTGATGTCTGCCTGGTCCATTGCAGCAGCGTCAGCAACAACCGCAAGACACTCCCGGGAGGAAGAAGTAAGACAGATTCAAAAGATGCCCATAGCATCTATGATCTTCTCCGTCAGGGAAAGTTCTTCCTGCCTGTCAGAAGAGATGCGGATTTGGAAGATGCCTATCGCCTGATGAAAAGATACCTGTCTAAGAAAAATGAGATTACCCGGATCCGTAATCAACTCCGACAGGCCATCCATCTGTACTTTCCGGAACTGAATGAACAGATCAGGGATCTGACACTCCCCACATCATTGAGATTTCTTCAGTCCAATCCAACCCCAAGGTCTATCCGCTATAACGGACGCAAACGCTTCCTTGAAAAATGGCGTCCCAGGAAAAAATGCGGCCAGTGGCCCGAGTCAAAGTTCAGAAAGATCTATCATCTGGCCGGTAACAGCGTGGGTGTCTCCAGCCCCAATCGGGCAGATGAGTTTGAGATCAGGACTCTGGCAGGTGATCTGTCAGATGCACTGGCAAAGGCGAATAAATGGCGTGAAGAAGCAATCAGGCTGCTGGAGGACAGATCAGACTACCAACTGCTGATGACCATTCCCCGGATCGGCAAAGCCACTGCAGCGGCAATCCTTGTATCCATCGGTGATATTGATGAATACAACTGTGGAAAGCAGCTTGTGAAACTGGCCGGACTGGACTTAAGATTATGGGAGAGCGGCAGCAGTGTGTACAAATATCCAAAGGTCAGCGGAACCGGTAATGCCTTTCTGAGATACTGGCTTCATCACTATGCTAAAAGACTCGTGGCTTTCGAGGAGAACTTCAAGAAACTGCATCAGAGAAGAAAAGAGAAATCTCCGGGTAAGGGAGCAGGATCGAGAGCCTTGATAGCCTCCTGTGATTAAATCCTGAGGATCATATTCAGTATGCTCAAAGAGCGAAAGCCATACAGGAGTAATCATGACAAGATAGTCGCTGCAGCATTCAATAGTAAAACCGAAGCCGCCTGAAATGGAATCAGAGAAGATATCTGAGTGGTGAGGGAAAACCCGGATAGCTTGTCGGACCCTGCCGAGGCAGGGAAAACC
This sequence comes from uncultured bacterium, assembly GCA_964543505.1. Lineage (GTDB taxonomy): Bacteria > Fidelibacterota > Marinisomatia > SCGC-AAA003-L08 > JACNLC01 > JAADGM01. The sequence continues at coordinate 1,176 of CAZIYQ010000168.1, forward strand.
AGAACGTTAGAACAGGTCCCTCATCGCTCTTTTAAAACAGGATAGAGAATCGTCGGTCCGGCAGCGGCTGGAAAACCAGTATCGATCTTACGAGAATCGTTAAAGAGCATAAAATGATGAGGACTCATACACCGGATACTCAGCTGTTCTATCAGCAGTCTGCGGGAAAAGTCGTTTGTCAAAAAGCAACTCAGGAAATCTGTATCCCGTGAGAATTTCCTTGTGAGTTATAATAGAATTCTAATGTTACGGCCCCTGGGCTCACCAGAATATATTTGAGCATCTCGGTGATGTTAAACACAAAGATACCATTTGGATAGTGTTCATCCCCAATTTCAGCAGGGCATGGTATAAAATCGCTGTCAATTTTCAGTTTCCTACTCAATTAAATTTTACCCAAAGTTTCATCTTTATAAATCCTGCCTGAATGATGAAATAGGCAGGGACGGATTTACACCGTCTGGAGAATACGCGCCTCTTGGCACACGAGCGCAAGTTAGAATTTTCATCTGGCTCGGCCTCATCTCCTGCTATTCCTCGTACCGATAGCAGCAGCACCCCAGTTATGATCAAATTGGGCTTTCAGGCTGATGGCAAGAGTATTACCTTTTAGATCGATTTCTTTCATTCTGGATAAATAGACATCATATTCATCCGAAAGAGTTGTTTCCACTGACCAGTTTAAACCATTGTAATGAAAAACCTGCCCCTGATTGGTCACCAAAGCAATATCGTTTGGATTTAGTCCATCCATATCAATAAAACCATAATTTGCAAAGCCGCCTTCTTCATATGTAGTTTTCAGGTAAAAGCTGTCGATCTCTGCAGAGTAGTAGTACAAGCCTCCTCTCGCCATGATATACGCATCTCCGCCAAAACTCCAAAGTGCCTCCATACCACCCACAGGATTTTCATCATCCGGCCAAAATGTTGGAGAGTAATGGACGGTCTCCAAAATGCCGTCCTCAACCTTAGCCACAATGCTCTGACCAGTGTATTCACCGGACATATTCCTGGCCGCAATATAGGCGATATCCTGACTGCCGCATATCTTGGTGATACTAAAAGGGTATTCCAAGATACCAAACTCTGATAATTCAGAACCATCAAAATAGTAAATGTTGCCATTTTGGCTGCCAATATAAATATCATCAGGACCGGATCCCCAGGCGGCATAGGATGCATTCGTGTGATCATCATCCAACGGCATAGTACACGTAAAATACTCAAAGTATTCACCGACCTGGTGAGTGAGTTCATTCAAAGCGTAAGAGAACCAGATATCATCCGGTCCAAAAGGCATGACAGAAGTTATATTGCAGAGACAATATCCTGAAATCCCACCGGTCTGGCTGTTAACAAGTGGAACAGATATAGGCAAATATTCCCATGCCAACCCGTTCCAGTGAGCAGCATTGAAAAACTCATAATATTCGGGAAGATTGATCTCCGCTGTACATATCTCTCCAACTGCCCAGATATCATTCTCATTGATCACTGCTACATCATATATGGAGTAAGGTCCGCCGGCATTTGAGAATACGTTAACCTCCCATGTGAAATCAGCAACCGTAGTATCTTGACAGCATTCCGTATCAGTATCCGGACAATTAGAGAACCCATCAGGACAGATTCCATCCTGATAAACAATGTAAAAAACAGTGATGACAATATCGATGATATCGGTCGTTTCATCAGCATTCACATCACTCAGCCATAATTCATAGTCATCCGGTGACAAATCGGAATCCAATATAATCTCAACTGTGCGGATGATATCTGATATGTCTGTAACCCCGTCCCGGTTCACATCACCCAAACGGTAGGAGGTTTGGGTATACAAAAAGCTAATCATCATTAACGGCAATAGCCGGATACTTATCCTGTAAATATTTTCCATATTTTTATCCACCCTTCAGCCCGATTATCTTGTTTTCAACTTGCAGGTAACCCCGTGAAATACGGGGTTACCTGTTGTGCACAAATGATACTATTTAAGCAGCATGACTTTTTCGGTTCGAGTGTAACCGGGCATCATAAAATTGATGAAATAAATGCCGGAATTAAATTCAGTTGCATCCCATGTAACTGAATAATATCCTGCGTTTATTACACCGTTCATCAATACGGTTGCTACACGTCCATTAATATCATAAACCTTCAATGTAACCTTACTTCCCTCAGGCAAATCAAATCGAATATTTGTCACCGGATTGAATGGATTGGGATAGGATGAGTACAGTAATAATTGGGCGGGCACATCATTAGCAAAATCAGTCTCTTTTGCAGGATAATATATTACATCTCCCCGATATTGTACAGTATTTGAATAGCCACTTACATTTTCAAAATAATCCTCCACTGTAACCTTATAGTATACCTTGTCATAAGTTGCACCTCCGGTATTCACATTTGTATCGGTCCAACTATTTTCGGATGCGGTGTCCTTTAAAAACCAACCGGTGGGTGACCCTCCAAACAACGGAATGTAATTAGCCCAGATATTGTAGTGTGATCGATCATTATCATTGACATGGTCCCATGTTAATACCGGATTGCCACTGCTACCATCAACTGTCAAATTTGTTGGAGCGGAAGATGCACCCACGGGATCATCCGGGATTGTATTATAGGTTGCCGTTGGAAATATTAGCGTACCGGTGAAAACAATCTTGGTCTGTGGTTCTGTCGAGTCATCCACGTTAAACCCAATACCAGTCCACTCATTAAAGAAATATGCTGTACTGCCATCTACATGGAAGTCATCCACCTTGATCTCATACTTCTGAGTTTCAATAGTTACATTTTTGAACACTTCATATGGATGAAACGAACCTGAGGATGGAATTTCATGCCATTGGGGTTGTGCTTCATTCTCATCTTCATCTTCATTTTCAATTAAATACCAGTGGTCCTTGATCTCAATTGTACCGATGGCAGATGGAACAGAAAAATTGGCAGTAAATATATCTGAGAATTCAGCTTCTAATTCAGTAGCAGCACTGAATGAATGATCCGGATAAATCAGAAAATACTTATCATCTTCTTCCTCCCAACGTTTGAACTTTCGATCGGTCGATGAATAATCTATCACTCCTCTTACAGTTCTAAAATCCCAGCTTTCTCCTGGTATTACACCAACACTTTGTCCTGATGAATTATCCATTGTACACCAATTTTGAGCTACATTCCTTTTATCCCGGAAATATCCACCAATATTAGTATTGTCATATTCGTTTGTAACGGTAATATCATATTGAACATTGAAATTTGAATATTCTGTTACCTGACCGTTTCGCTCAAATGTAACCAGAGAAAATTGATCAATCTCCTCTACGTTAGGGTCAGGAATGTCCTCTTGTGTTTTTAAAGCTATCAAGCCGTTGTTATAGGTTATGTATTCGATGTTGTAGGATGCATCTGCTGATGGCGTGTTTCTGAATACATATAGAGCTTCCCCGTCGGACAGCACGAAGTTGATTCTAAAATTAGTGGTATTTAATATTTCGTATTGAAGATCGGCACCATCACCATTTTGGTCAGGATCAACATCTTGTTCATTCAATGCGGACATAATACCTGCAACAACATCTCCACCATATGAAATGACACGTGACATGATAAAATGAAAAAGTAGTTCCGAATCAATGAATTGACTATATGAGGTCGCACCCCAGTTCGATGGGTGTGTAGTGAACCAATCGGAATCCCAATTCACCAGCTCATTGTAGAAATCATCCTTAAATGAAGAACAATCACCATTATGCATGAATGAGTATGTTGTGTTATTCCATTCAAAAGTAAATGGATGACTGCCATAACCACCGGTTCCATTTCTATCGTGCCCGAGAACGATCACTGCATTATTGTCTTCATCCATAATAGCATCTTCAGCCTCGTCTAATACATATGGCGCCGTATCATCATCTCCATCAGCATACCAGCAATTTGTGCAGGTCAAATAGTACGAATCCACAAAGCTGCCATAATCATCATAGTACACTATCCCGTATCCATCATTTTGAAGACTTGACGTAGAACGATGCCGAAGATAATCAAAATAATCCCCGGGATCATCATAATCACATCCTGGATCACCATAATCTTCACAATCCCCGTCGCCATTTGGATCTACGATATCAGGAATGATTGTTTCGGTTGTTACCATTATGGCCATGAAGTCGCAATTAGCGTATAGCAGATTGAATGCTATCGCAATTACTACGGTTAGCAAGATTGTTATTCGTTTGATGTTTCTTTTCATCATCAGTATTCTCCCTTTCGTTTGTGTTTACTTACCATCCACAAAACCGAAAAAGACTGCTCCAAAAAAGAGAATTGTATCATTCTATGTTTTCCCCAGTATATTTACACCTGTGAAGCAATCTTTTTCAGGCTTGTTTCTCTTCAGGGCTGATGTTCAATTCCAAGGTTGCAGCATCAGCCCTCTTTATTCTAAGAATTATTTCATACTATTCAAATCCTGAATCAAGTTCTTGCGAACTATTATAGAATTCTAACGTTTTGCCAATAACCGGCGCGCTGTACCGGACGCATAAGAAAGCAACCCCAGCATCCCCGCGTCCGGTTGATTGGCTGGTTAGAATTCCCAGTATTTTCCGTTAGAAATCAAGGATTTCATGAATAACCATTACTATGTCAATGATGTCAATCTGCCCGGAGTAATTCACATCGCCTGAAAGAAACTGGTCTTCCGTTGGTTCTGTAATCCCTAATACAATGTTGATATAGGTCACCAGGTCAGCCACATCCAGCAGACCATCAAGATTCACATCACCGAAGAGGATGTCTGAAACAACCTGAATGTAGTCTTCTTTAATATCCGTATCACTACCCATCTCATCATAAACGGTGAGTGTGACGGTGTAAACGCCGTTGATGTAATAGGTAAACTGGGGGTTGGGTTCGGTGGAGTCGATGAAACCGTCGCTGTTGAAGTCCCATTCATAAGCTGTTGGGTGGCCCTGCGGGACGGCGGTAAACTGCACAGTGACGGGGGCATTACCATTTCGCACATCCCCGGCAAAATTGGCATGCAATGTAGTGTCGTGAGGGTCGTAAACATAGACGGCGCCGGAAAAGTTATCTTTATTACTAGCGGTAATCA
>CAZIYQ010000169.1:0-6268 GCA_964543505.1 uncultured bacterium
TTATCAACCAGCGGTTCTGATTGAAATAATCCCCGATAGGCATCCACCAGGGTCAGGGCAGCAGGATGATCCGCTTCCACAAGCCAGGTAGGGAAATAGGCTTCTCCGGGGTAGGTCAGGCCTTTATAGGAGGAGCGCTCGTATTGGTACAGTTCCACATCCGCCCCCATCGCTTTCACCGAAGGGAGATTCCGGATTTCGTCCAGTGCTGACTCTGCCGTTTCGCCAAGGGTCAAACGGCGGTCAATTGAGATGGAACAGCCGTCAGCCACGGCGCATCTTGAAGGTGAGCTGAAGAAGATCTGGGAGACGGTGAGACTGCCCTTGCCAAGAAATTCGTGATGTTTCAACCGTTTATTGAGTTCGGCCAGTTCGGTAATGATGCCTGTCATTTTGTAGATGGCATTGTCCCCCCGTTCCGGGGCGGAGCCGTGAGCACTCAGGCCGTGAGTTGAGACCTTGATCTCCATACGACCCCGGTGACCACGGTAAATATTGCAGGAGGTGGGCTCTGTGATCACGACGAATTCAGGCCGGATGCCCTGTTCATTGATCAGATATTGCCAGCACAGACCGTCGCAATCTTCCTCTTGAACAGTACCTGTCACCAGTAGGGTATAATCATCCTCGAGCCCAAGATCTTTGATAATCCTGCCGGCATAGACCATGGATGCCATACCGCCCTCCTGGTCAGAGCCGCCCCGGCCGCCGATGACTTTGTCGTCTTCCATCCCCTGAAAAGGATCAAACTTCCAGAGAGCAGGATCTCCTACTCCCACCGTATCGATATGGGCATCCATGGCGATCAAATGTGGTCCCCGCCCCATATATCCCAGGATATTGCCCATGGGATCGATCTCGATACGGTCAAACCCATTTTTCTCCATTTCTGCTTTAATGCGAAGAATCAGCTTTTCCTCTTGAGTACTCTCACTCGGGATGGCGATCATATCCCGCAAAAAGCGGCTCATATCTTCGCGGTACTTCCGGGCTCGGTTCAGTATTTCTCGATATTTATTAGCCATATTTGTTATCCTATCTGCTGAACTTTCTCCCACAGCTTTACCGACTGGAGTCTGGCATTAGCCAGGATCTCATCCTCATTGATGTTGACAAATTTATTCGACCGAATCCGGAATTTACCCCGTGTGACGACATCGCAGGGGCGCTGCATTCCATTCAGCATCTGATCCGCTACATTATACTCGGTGAATTTTGTACGGGATTGATAATCGTACAGCACGAAATCCGCATGATAGCCTTTTTCGATAAGACCTATTTTTTGATTGAAGAGTCGGCTGGCGATTGCGGCATTCTGTTTAAACAGCAGGTCTAAATACCCTATGTTACGATCTCGTCCTGAAATGTGAGAGCTACGGATCAGTGCCCCCTCTTTGGCTTCTCTGAGCATGTTGGCCTGCATACCGTCCGTTCCCAATCCGACGGTCATTTTCTTCATGACTTCACCGGGCATGAGCCCCACACGGTTATTGGCATTTGAAGTTGGGCAATGGACCAAGAACGCTCGTGCTTGTTTTATGGCTGCATAGTCAGCCTCGGATAGATAAATCCCGTGAATGATCAAACTATTTTTATTAAGTACATCCATCTTGGTTAACCTATCAATCACCGACTCAAATCCTCTGTCAATGGCATCCTGCTGGTCAGCCTTATCTTCTCCCACATGAATATGAATACCCGGGTTATCGAATTTATCCAAATGCCCGGCAATAATCTTTAGGGATGTGTCAGACAATGTGAAGGATGCGTGAAGTCCCATCATCGGGTGAACATAGGGATGAATGGAAAAGTCCCTCATCGCTACGAGGTTTTCATGGAGTCCTGCCTCGAATCGCTGCGGTCCGTTTCTGTCTGTGACTTCAAAAGCAGTAGTGATGCGGACACCGAAACGGTTAGCAACCTCTACCAAACGAGAAGTCGAACCGGATATAAAATTCTGGCTGGAATGATGATCCATAATGGTGGTTACACCGGATCTGAGACAGGCCAATATTCCAGCTTGATAAGAAGCGTAGGTAGAGGCCTCATCTAGGGCCAGGTCAAGTTTCCACCAGACATTTCTTAATTTTTCGATAAAACTCCGAGGAATCTTTCGGGGTGAAGGCATTCCCAAAGAAAGAGCAGAATAGAGGTGTGTGTGTGCGTCGATCATTCCGGGGACGGCAGTTTTTCCCTTCATATCAAGGACTTCATCGTAATCACTTTGATTGGAGGGCGTCCCTCCCACATGGTCAATAATACCATCGTTGCTTGAAATGCATCCGTTCGCAATATAAACTGGAGTTCCAGCCGGATTGATGATTCGAAGATTTTTAAAAAGTGTCTTACTCATTTATTTCCGTTCCGTATTTTTTTCGTTTATTTTCGATTAACCAATTTTATTTAACTTATTCAGTACACTTATTGAACCAAGGACAGTACCCTTTCGGGCGTCAATGGTAAAATATTGATTTGTTTCCCCAGAGCCCGACTCACTGCATTTACAACAGCAGCAGCCGTGGGAATGATGGCCGGCTCTCCAATGCCTTTGGCTCCCCAGGGCCCCAAGGGTTCCGGGTATTCCAGGATACGGGTTTCGACCTCTGCCGAATCGCTGGCAGTAGGCAGCAGATAGGTGGTCAGATTTTTCGTGGTCACGAATCCTTCATGCCATTGCAGGTTTTCTGAAAGAGCCCAGCCGATTCCCTGGGTAATACCGCCCTCTACCTGACCTTCGATCCCGGCAGGATTGATGGCCTGTCCAACATCGTGTGCTGCCCAGAACTTTTCAACCGTAACGAGGCCGGTCAGTTTATCAATCTTCACTTTGGCAACTTGCGTGGCATAGGAATAGGTAAAGTAAGCCTCCCCCGCCCCCTTTTGGGCATCAAAGTCAAGCTCGGGCACATGCCACCAGCCAGCCATATTTGTTGGATAGTGGTTCAAATATAAGAAATCCGCCAGGTCGGTAAAACTTGCACTGCATCCGGTTTTTGAATTGATAACCTCATCGTGTTTTAAAACGATATCGTCTTGTTCACAATCCAAAAGTTTGGAACCTGCTTTTTGTAAAATTGGCCGCAATTTATCTACTGCATCCCGGATGGCCTGTCCGGTCATCACGATATTTCGACTTGCTACTGCAGGCCCGCTGTCTGGCACCAGATCGGTACGGGTGGGCAGTACCGTTATTCGGGAGGAGTCAATCCCAAGCGCTTCTGCTGTCATTTGCGTTACGGCAGTGAGCGCACCCTGTCCCATCTCCACCAATCCATAGGCGATGCTGACGGTACCGTCTTTCATGATTGAAAGATGAACACCTGACCCGTCCAGGTTCCAACCTGCCGCCCCGAGACAATTACCGTAATGGCAAGTGGCGATACCAAGCGCGGATACATAGCGATCCGAGGCGTTGTTTTCTTCGATGAAACTGCCCCAGCCTGAGGCATCTCTTGCGTTTTCCAGGGTAGCCGCAGCCCCGGCACAAGATTCCAGATGCTGTCCGGTGACGGTTTCCGTATTTTCACGGAGAATATTTTTCAAGCGCAACTCCACCGGATCCATATCAAGCCGTGCGGCGACGATATCCATCATGCGCTCATGACCAAAGGCGGCCTGGGGTGAACCAAAGCCCCGAAAGGCTCCGTTGGGGGGCAGATTCGTGTAATATGATTTTGAGTGGATACGCACATTGGGAACCACGTATGGCCCCATCGCCTGCACCGATGCCCGATATGAAACTACCGACGAAAGCGAGGCATAGGCTCCGGCATTTTGCTCCAGCAGGACATCAGCGGAGACAAGCGTGCCGTCCTTTTTGACAGCGACTTTGTAATGCATATTGAAGGGATGTCGTTTGCTGGTGAGTTGGATGTCATCTTCACGGGAATAGATCATTTTTATGGGCTGGTTCAGTTTGTGGGCAGCAACCGCGATTCGGGCGCAGAGTTCAGAGGGTACATCCTCTTTGCCACCGAAAGCTCCGCCCGTGGGTGCCTGTTCAACCGTGATGTGATCCAGAGGAAGTCCCAAAACTTTGGCGACGGCCTTTTGTATATAAAATGGACACTGCAGCGAACCGATGACGCTGAACTTTCCTCCGGGTTCCGGAGTGACAATACAGCCTTGAGGTTCCAAATAATAATGTTCCTGCGTCGGCGTTGTGAATTCAGCTTCGACGATCATATCAGCAGCCTGCAGGCCCCTTTCAAGATCCCCTTTCTCCACCCGATGTTCACAGGCCAGGTTGCTTTGGTGTATAAAATCCCGAGCCCATTTTTTGCTGTCCGCAATTGTATAGGCCGGGGTCCATTTTTCATATTTGATATTTACTGCCCGGGCACAGCTCCTGGCGGCGGGCTGGCTTTTACCAATGATCAAGCCCACAGAGTCGCCTACATAACGCACCGTGTTATCGGCAAAAAGGGGCTGATCTGTCAGGATAACCCCAACCTGATTTTCACCGGGGATATCCGCGGCTGAGATGAAATCCACATACCCTTCGATGGTTTTGGCAGCCGACAGGTCGATTGATAGGATTTCACCAAACGCTATCGATGAATAAACGGGAGCAGCAAAAAGACAGTCCCCGACATCCAGATCAGAGAGAAACTTAAGCTCTCCGGTCACTTTTGCCGTGGCGTCTACACGCTTTTCTCCTTTGCCGATGTATCTGTATTTATTCAATGGATTTGATAACTGAAAGGGACCCTCGTTTTCATTAATGCGTAAACTTTGTCAATCTACCCTAAACCAATTCTACGTTTTATAGCGTTCGAATTATAGCCTAATTTACAATGCTTTTTAGATTAGCTTAAGTCAGGCTTTTATGTAATATTTCATTTTCTTAAATCTAAAAACTTGTTGTATGAATCTGTAAATTTAAACAAAAAAATGATCCAATACATGAATTTTATTGATCTCTTCGCGGACAATCCATATACACTTGAGGGTGCCTGCATCGCCCTGTTGGGAGGGGGCGGAAAGACAACATTGCTGCACAAGTTGGGTTTGGAATTCAGCTTCATTTTCAAAAGGGTTTTACTGTCTTCGCTGACCCAATCGGAACAATCTCCAGGCGATCAGGTGGTGGATTATGAAACGCTCTCCACAGCTGATTTTTCCGGAATGTTCAGCAGCAACCGTCAGATTTTTGTAATGCACAGCGGTGAGAAAACTGAAAAACTTCAGGGGTTGACGGAGACGGAATTGCAGAGATTATTGCGAAAATCGGATATTTGCCTTTTCGAATGTGACGGCGCCAGACAGCTTCCCTTGAAAGCTCATCTATCCAAAGACCCGGATGTACCCACACTTACAACCCACGTGATCATTCTGGTGGGAGCCGATGCCGTTGATACTGCCTGCTGCGATGGTCTCATTCACCGGCCGCAGGAATTCATGCGGGTCTGGGACACGGATGAATCTACCCCAATCACTGCCGGCCTCATCGCAAAAGTCATGACCACCCAAAAGGGTTATCTTCAGAAAATCAGGCATAAGCCAAAGTTGATCTACTTCGTGAATAAATGGGACAGGCATCCTGAAAAAGCCAGGCTACTGGCCAGTACCCTCAGGCGGCAGTGCAGCCATCCGGTCTATTACGGAACCCTTAAAGAAAATTTGTTTTTCAAAGCAGAATGAGTCACCGCATGTGCATGATCATTACCGCTGCAGGACTTTCCAGCAGACACCCCGATAAATTGTTTTATCGGATCAGGGGTGAGACTGCACTTTGCCAAACTGTATCGATATTTTTAAAATTTAAAATGGAGGTGCTGGTTGTAACGGGTCACGAGAGAGAAAGAACAGACTCGGAACTGAAAGCTCTGGCGAACGATAAGCTGAAATTGCTGCACAACCCAAATTATGCCGCAGGACTCTCCTCTTCGCTTGTGGCCGCTGTTCAGTCTCTGCCTGATTGCTACGATTACTACGGGTTCTGTAACGGTGACAAACCATTCATCGAACTGAAAACCGTCCGGAATTTGATCGATCACCTCACTGACAACAGGCCGCTCATTTTGGCTCCTACTTTCGGGGGTATTCCCGGGCATCCCGTGTTTTTTCATCACTCATTGAGGAAATCTTTGCTAGCCCTGCAGGGCGATACCGGCGGTCAGCAAATTATCAGAAGGTATCAAAAGAAAAACCGTTTTCTGCCCGTGGCCGATGAGGGGGTCGTTTTGGATATGGATCGCTATCTCGACGAAAAGAGAGAACTTCAGCCTGCACATGTCAAAAAGCAGGTGAAACCATGATATTGGTG
>CAZIYQ010000170.1:0-6198 GCA_964543505.1 uncultured bacterium
GGTCATTGACAAACTCGTTGTGATGGGCTGTTTTTCTGAGCGTTATGGCACCGAACTGCGCAAAGAACTCCCCGAGGTCGATGAATTTTTCGGCACACATGATCATGCAAAGATATTGTCCTATCTCACAGGCAAACCCCATGTCAAGGCAGATCCGGATTATTATCGCTCTCTGCTTACCCCCAACCATTATGCCTACTTGAAGATCACAGAGGGCTGTGACAATGGTTGCTCCTTCTGTTCTATTCCGCTCATGAGGGGTCTGCAGGTGAGCCAGTCTCTGGAATGGTGCCGGCGGGAAGCAAAACGACTGGTGCAGAACGGCGTGAAAGAGATCCTCATCATCGGACAGGACACCACCTCTTACGGCTGGGATCTCAACCCACGGGCCGGTCTTCATCAGGTGCTGCAAACCCTCGATCAGATTGAAGGACTCGATTGGCTGCGGCTGCATTATGCTCATCCTGCCCATCTGCACAGAGATGTGATCCGGCAATTCGGTGAGCTCGAAAAACTGGTGCCCTATGTGGATATGCCTGTACAGCATGCCTCGGATAAAATATTGAAAAGCATGCGCCGGGGACTCGGACGGGATGGCATCCTGAAGCGCATCGACGCTCTGCGCAAAACCAATCCCGATATGGTGCTCAGAACCTCTCTCATCGTGGGTTATCCCGGGGAGACAGAGACCGATTTCCGCCAACTGTGCGATTTTGTGGGACAGGTTCGGTTCGATCGACTGGGGGTTTTTACCTATTCCGAAGAGGAGGGCACAAAAGGAGCAGACTACGCTGACGATGTTCCCAAAAAGGTGAAGTTTGACCGCATGGACGAACTCATGCTGCTGCAGCAGCAGATCAGTCTGGAGAAAAATCAAGCCCTGCTGGGCAGAACCGAAAAAATCATCATCGATGCCCAAACTGCCGATGGCAATTCCGTGGGCAGGACTTATCGGGATTCACCGGAAGTGGACAATATTGTGACGGTAGAGGGGCTGCATCCGGCAGGAGAATTTCTTGAAGTAAAATTCATCGATGCCAGTGAGTACGAACTGGTGGGAGAAGCGCTCAAATGAAAATCATCGGGATTGATCACGTCGCCGTAGCCCTCGAAGACCTGGGGCCGTTGGGGGAATTTTTGGAAGACCTGCCGGGTGTGCGGAAACAGGGACAGGAGACGGTGGCGGATCAAGGAGTGATTACAGATATTTACGACAGCGGACAGGGCCGTATTGAATTGCTGAAGCCTATAACCGACGATTCACCGGTTGCCAAATACCTGGCAAAGAAGGGAACGGGCATTCATCATATTGCCCTGCAGGTAGATGATCTGGAAGGCATGCTGCAATTGTGCCGGGACAAAGGCATCCGCCTCATCGATGAAAAACCACGCCGGGGAGCGGGGGGGTATCGCATTGCTTTTCTGCACCCAAAATCGTGCGGTGGTATTTTGATTGAACTCTGTGAGAAACCGTAACAATTTTTATTTCGGAATCCAACCCTGCGGGATATCTAAATTGAGATAGTTATTTATTGACCTTAAACTCAATCTGAAGTCACAATTAAAATGAAATCGGTAAAAGTCAAAAAGAAAATCACTCCGCGCTATCTCTTCAAAATCCTCCTGGAAGGCCTGGGATATTTGTTCATTTATCTGGTAAAATATCTGCCCTGGCTTGCCCTGGTGGTCATCTTTTATATCATGTCTCAATATCAGGATTTCAGAAATTACTATTGCGCAGACCTTGAGCAAGCACCCACCGAGACGCTATCGAAGCAGGAGGTCACCTATTTTGTGGATAAATGTGAGTACCAGGGGGATTTTTATCTGCAGATCGTTGAAGAGGTTCAGGATTATTTGGGGACCGGATTTCGTTTTTCCCTGGTCGTTACCATTCTACTGGTGAGCATCATCCCTTATGTCATCACTTACTACTATCGGAAAGAGACTTTTCCGCACAAAACCATTAAAGGAACTCTGCTGGTATTTCTCTGGTGGTTTTGTTTCTGCTGGATGACAATTTCAATTATCCTGTACAATCCGCTTTATGACTGGTTGAAAGATATCGTCTGATCTCTGCGGCACGTGACTGCCCACGCTCCCATTGCGGGCATAACCGGGCACATCGATTATGAATTTGAAGGATAAACTCAAGAACCTTCCCAAACTGCCGGGAGTCTATTTTTTCCGGAATGCCAAAGGTGAGATCATCTACATCGGCAAAGCCCTGGTCCTGCGGAACCGGGTGCGATCCTATTTTCAGAATACCAAAAATAAAGACTCCAAGACCCGTCTGCTGGTGAAAAATATTGCAGATTTGGAATGGCTGGTGGTTCGGGACGAAGTGGAAGCCCTGCTAACGGAGGCCAATCTCATCCGCAGGCATCGCCCGCGGTTCAATATCAGTCTCAAAGATGACAAATCCTTCCCATACATCCAGATCACCAATGAGCCGTTCCCCAGAGTTCAGATCATAAGGATGAAACACATCCTCAAAGACGGCTCCACTTATTTTGGCCCCTATACCGAGGTTAAACGCCTGCGCGAGACGATGCGCGCACTGCACAATGTTTTCCCACTGCGCTCCTGTGATTACCGGATTGATGATGAGACCATAGCCGCCGGCAAAATCAAACTGTGCCTGGATTATCACATCAAACGCTGCGAAGGTCCCTGTGAAGGACTGGTGTCACAAGAGCATTATGCCCGCATGATCCGCCAGGTCGTCCGGTTTTTGAGGGGACGGAGTGATCCGCTGCGAGCCAGTCTGACGGCTGAAATGGAACGGGCCAGCAGTGACCTGCGCTTTGAGGATGCCCTGCGCTATCGCAATCAGCTGGAAGCCGTGGAAAAATTTACACAGCGCCAGAAAAAAATTACGGCGGACTTCGCAGACAGAGACGTGCTGGTGGCGGTTTCGGAAGACAACTACGGTATGGGTGTGGTCCTGCGCATCCGCAACGGCTTCTATCTCGGACGGGAAAAGTTCGATCTGAAAAATGTAGAGGGCCACTCATCTGCAGAACTCCTCTCCCATTTTCTGCGGCAGTATTATTCCAGCACCGCTGAAATTCCCAAAGAGATCCTGCTGGAGGAGGAAATCGCAGAACAGGCAGTGATGGAAACCTGGCTCCGGGGACGCCGGGGCAAAAAAGTGAGCATCCTGATTCCGCAAAAGGGCGAGAAGAAAAAACTCGTCAGGATCTGCCGCAGCAATGCTGATCTTCTCCTTGGGGAGACCCGTCTGAGGAAACTAAAGCGAAGGGAACTGCTGCCCAAACCCCTTACGGTTCTGCAGGAGGACCTGGGACTGACCGTCCCGGCGCGCCGGATCGAGGCATTTGACAATTCCAATATTCAGGGCATGCACCCTGTGGCTTCCATGGTCTGTTTTATCGACGGCAAACCCCGAAAATCCGAATATCGCAAATTCGACATCAAGACCGTCACCGGAGCCGACGATTTTGAATCCATGTATGAAGTCGTAAAACGGCGCTACAGCCGGGTCAAACGGGAAAACCGCCCGCTGCCCGATTTGATTCTCATCGACGGGGGCAAGGGTCAGCTGCGCTTTGCCTATAAGGCATTGACCGAGCTCAAACTGGATTACCTGCCCATCATTGGTCTGGCTAAGCGTCTTGAAGAAGTCTATAAACCGGGGATGAGCGCTCCGCAAAATATCCCGAAAGCCTCGCCGGGTCTCTTTTTGCTGAGGGCGATACGGGATGAGGCCCATCGCTTTGCCATTACCTTCCACCGTCAGAAAAGAGCCAGGGCCATGACCCGCTCGATTCTTGAAGAAGTGAAAGGTCTCGGTGAAAAAAGGATCCGGAGGATTTGGAAGGCCTATTCCTCCCTGTCTGAACTTAAACAGGCGACGGTAAGTGAACTTCATGCCCGAGCCGGCATCCCTGAAAAAACAGCCGAAAGACTCCTCATTCTGCTGAAAGACAAACAAAAAGAAAAGTAGATTATTTTTGGGAGAGGATTTTTGATCCTTTTCCGAGAAAACCGAGAATGGCCGGCAGTACCAGTAAATCGAAGATCAGCGCCAGCAAAATCACGATGCCGGACAACAGTCCGAAATTGATCAGCGGTTTGAAGCTGGCCAGTACCAGCGTGAGGAAACCTGCCCCCAGCACAATGCTGGTGTAAACAATGGGCCGTCCCACACTGCTCATGGCCTCCGCGATGGCTCTTCGGGGATCCGGGTTATCATCCAGCGCCAACCTGATCCGGGATAAAAAATGAATGGTATCATCCACAACCAACCCCAGGGCAATGGCGGCGATCATGGTGGTTCCCACATCCAGAGAGATGTTGAGCAGCGGCATTAAGGCCATGGTAAAAAGAATTGGCAGCAGGTTGGGTACCATTGCCAGGATACCGAGCCTGACTGAGCGCAGCATCAGCATGATTGACAGAGTGATCACCAGAAATGCCAGGAGAAAGCTTTTAATTGAGGTGCTGAGCAGATAATGTTCAGTGCGGTTCATTAGATAAATGATCCCCGTTGGGGTGACGGTTTCGCCGCTGTTGAAAATATGGTCCATCTGCAGGCGGATTTCAGGAACTGCATGAGAAACCTGCTGAGACTTGTTCATCTCCACCCGGGCAGTGATCCTGCCACTGGCATAATCTTCAGAAAGCAATTCTGCCAGATCATCACTGCCTTCCACCAGCAACAGCAATTGAGAGATCTGCTGCCTGTCGTCGGGAAGCGAGTAATATTTCTGACGGCCCTCATTAAAGCCCCGGTTCAAAGATTTCACGAGATCAACCACCGAAAAAACACCGGTGATGCCGTCGATACTTCTCAGATAGGTTTGAAAGTCATCGATTTTTTGGAGAAGTTCAGGTTCTTTTAGGGCATCCTCCGTACCCGTTTCGACTAAAAATTCCAGCGATACCGTTCCTCCAATATGAGCATCGATCCATTCGACTTGCGACCGGACCTCATCTCCCTTTTTAAAATAGTCCAGGCTGTTGGTCCCGATATTGAGCCGGCCCAGTAAGATCACGGCAGGGATCACCGCTGCACCGGCGAAAAGAAGGGTGATCAGAGCCCGGCGCTGATGCCAGCTGCCCAGCCATAAAAGGAGTCGGCTAAAGACACCGGCTCGCAATTTTGAGTGCTCATCTGCACTTGGCAGCGGGACAAAACTGACCAGGATCGGCAGCAGGAATATGGTGAGAATGAAGGCGAACAGTACGCCTGCCGCACTGACGAGCCCAAACTGCCGGATGATGGCCAGATCTGCCGTCAGCAACGAGATCAGCCCCAAAATGGTAGTGAGACTGGTCATTAGACAGGGGTTGAAGATATTGGAGAAGGTGATTTCAATGGCTTCAAGCTTTGAATGCTCACCGTTGGCGGTGATGTGCAGGTAATCGGCCAGTAGGTGCATGGAATCGGCAATGGCAACCGACATGAGCAGGGGCGGAATGATGGTGGTGATCACATTGATCTCATACCCCAGCAGTACCAGCAGTCCATAGGTCCAAATGATGGTGAGCAGCACCACGACCACCGGCAGAACCAGCAGTGACCAGCGCCGGAACATGAGATAGATGATTCCCATGATCAGGGCCAGCATGATGGGCATAAAAATGGATTGGTCCCGCTGGTTGTAGCGGAAAAAGGCTTCGTCCAGTATCGACGACCCGCCCATGCGAAAAGTTTTACCGCTGGATTTTTTCTGGGACTCCAGAATTTCCCGAATCCGGGAGATCAGCTTGACTTTATAGTCAAAAGCACCGATGATATGATCAATCTCGGCCACTATGGCCGTGGTTCGACCATCCCGGGAGATGAGAATTCCGGGGATGAAGGGATCTGCAAGGGCCTTGTTTTTTATGACAGCTAGGTCATTCCCGGGCTCCGGGTTCTCTTCTATCAACGGATCAAAATAAACATTGGCCGAATCGCCCGTCACCAGCCGGGCAGAGGTAAGACTCACCACCCGACGGACATGGGGCAGCCGCCCGACCTGACTGGTGATGGCATCAACCAATTTCAGGTTCTCCTGTGTGAAAATATCATCATCCGTGAAAACGATAGCGATGATCTCATCCGAGCCGAATTCATCGAGAAAACGGTTGTAATCCTTGAGGTCTTCCTCAAAAAAATAGGTTTCGAGAGAAGTGTTGAATTTGGCATGGGCGGCAAACCATCCGAAAAACAGGGTAAGGGTAGCA
>CAZIYQ010000171.1:0-6195 GCA_964543505.1 uncultured bacterium
TTAGGGTCAATTTCTCTGTAGCTTTTTTTCTAAACGCAGAGAAAGCACAGATTTTCGCAGAGACGTTTCTGTTACTTCCGGTTTATACCACCTCCGTCCTTCAGACCTGTCCGTAGGGCCAGTCCCGAGGACACCTCCGCCAGCGGAGGACAGGTTCCCTGCTAACGGCTAAAAGCTCATGGAAAGAGTATTGTCCAGTTTTTGGGGTCCACTTCGTTGCACTCCAAAGAACAGTACCCTCGAGGTGGTTGTTCAATCTGTGGAATCGGTGTCATCCGTGAGAATCTGTGATTCAGACAAAGAAAGCGCCACCGCCAACCTCCATAAACCGTTGAAACGGTTTTGCATCCTGACCACCTCATACCCACAGCTGAAGCTGTGGGCTACTAATCTTTCTTTAACTTACCTCGCGCTTCAGCGTGGGGTTTGACCGGAACCAGAAAAGGGCTTTAGCCCAACAGCTCTCCCATAAACCGTTAAAACGGTTTTTCCATGTTTACTCATCTTATCCCCACGGATAAATCCGTGGGCTACTTATCATCTAACCGATATTCTCACAACGACAGGCCAGTGCTCTTAAAACAGCAGCGACATTGTCGCTGCACTCCAAAGAGACCAACCCCGGAGGGGTTGAACATGAATAGAAAACAGATAACTGCCAACTGCAACCCTGAAGGGGTTGAATGTACCAATTCCGTAAAAACCGTAACCCGTAATTTCAGTTGTGGGGGTCTCATGATTGGACCCCTTCAGGGTCCCCGTGTGAAACTTAATTTTCAGCTATTCACATTCATCAGGCCTGCGCCGGATAACCCGCCAGGTGGATACTCGAAGCACCCACAGCTGTTTTTTAATCCGTGAAATCGGTTGAATCTTTACCTGCATATTGTTTTGTGACGGGCGTAACAATTCTTTGATCTCACCCCTGCCCCTCTCTTCAAAAGGAGAGGAGGACCATCCTGCTGGTTTCCGTTCACCCCCGCCGAGGGAGAACCAGAGGGTGTCAGGGTTGAAATCCACCCAGTAGACCGCAATTAAAATTGTGGGCTACCGTTTTCTTTGGAATGTCCAAAATTGCTAATGCTGCATCAGGTGTGCATTCAACCCTAACAACATGTCGGCAGTGAACCCTTCCTTCCGATGCATCCTTAAAATCGTAATTTGAGATACGCACACTTTTAATTTTTCACTCAAAATCGGCTCTGCAGGATATACAACTAAATCAAGCCTCACACCTCCGTCAATTTTTTGAATAACTGTCGGGCTTCTTCAATTTTTGATCTATTACCGATGATGCTGCGATAGGGGTTTGCCAGTACTTGTGAAAAATTAGGGGACATGGCTTTAAGGTCCTGCAAGGTTGTGGCTTTGATCTCACGGACGAGGTTCTGCCGGTATTCCGGGGTAATGCCGCTTAAAAGATCGTTCCTGGCACGCAGGCCCTGTATGCCAGGAGAGAGCAGAGGATCATATTTCCCGAAAGTGCGGATAATCCACTGGTCAAGAACCTCTTTGCTGATGGAAAGGGCATCAATGGCAGCCGGGATGTTAGCAAAGGCATCGTAGGTTTTGGCAACATTGGGATCCCTGTAACTGATAAAGAAGATGCTGCCTGTGAGATTATTGCTCTCGATCCAGACGCCGTAGGCTCCTCCCTTGGCCCGCACGGTATTGTGCAAATACTCGTTACTCAAGATGGACTTGAGCACTTCGAGCTGTCCTGTATGACGCAGACCCGTTTCGAAGAGTTTTCCGCCCTGCACGGCAAAGACGATCTCACTCGGGATAATGAAGGCTTCATTCAGTGGGTGTTTGCTGAACTCGCGCGGGGCATCTTCCTGGACGGCATCGGCGAAACTGTCGATGAGTCGCG
Organism: uncultured bacterium; assembly: GCA_964543505.1. Taxonomy (GTDB): domain Bacteria; phylum Fidelibacterota; class Marinisomatia; order SCGC-AAA003-L08; family JACNLC01; genus JAADGM01. The sequence goes on from CAZIYQ010000171.1 coordinate 1,874, forward strand.
GTAAACGGGGATTGACAGCGGTCAAGTCTTCAGCGGCTCCCGTCAAAGAAATCGTCAGATTATCCCGGTTGAACAGAATTTCTTTCATGAGCGAAAAGGTGGAAAGTAGTTTTTCCTCATTCTGCTCGTAATTGGTAGCCAGTTCCCGCAAATTGAAAAAGGAAGTGATCCCGCTGACAGCTTCCTGATATTTCCCACTATCCGAAAGATAAGAACTGACCCGTGAAACAGGGATTCCCGTACTACCTTTTTTGATGGATTGCTCGGTCCAGGTATAATTTCGCTCAACGATCTGGCGGATGCGCTGGCGATCATGAAACGAAACATTCTGGAAGATGTCTGATATCAGGTCGAGTGCCTGTGGGATATAAATCCTCAATATTTTTACGTTGAACCACAGAATCGGGTGAAAATTGGTCGGTGATGACAGCTGGATATGATTAGCAAAATCGGTGCTGAAATCACCGGTGTATTTTGCCAGTTCCTTGGCAATAGTGATGTAATTGCGATCTGATGTGCCAATTTCTGTGACGATATTGGCAAAGAGTTTCAGATAGGGCAGCAGGCGGGTGGGCAGGGCGGAAACATCGAGACCAATATTCAAATAGGTGATGGAATTGGTAAAGAGTTCCGTGGTGATACAGGGGATATCCTCGATCTTATGGACCTTACCCACGGGAATATTCAGCTTGTCGTTTATATCAGAGAGACTCAACCCAGGCAGCAGTTTGAGCTTTTCAGGCGGATTTGGCGTCCCTTGATGCTTCAGCAGTTCTCGGGTTGTGTTCACCAGTTGATCTGTTTCGGCCGCGGTCAGGTTTTTACGAAAGCTATCCAGCCTGTCCCGTGTGATTTTGGCAAGTTGATCATTTTTGTTAGGATCAGGGGTGGCCGTAACAACAACGGTTTCCGGATTCTCCAGCAAATACTCCCGGATCAGGTGTTCGAAATAGTGATCTTCGAGGGCAGCTTTGCGGATTGATTGAAAAAGCTCGTCAAATTTCAAAATTTCAAATGGATCAATACTGTAGAATCGGGCCAGCGTGACAGCCTGCAAATAGTTCAATCCTCTTTGGGATTTTAATGATTTCTCCCGTTCTGAAAATTCAACGGCGTTCAATTCAGACAGGATCAGATCTTCATTGAGTCCGTCATCGCAGATAGAGCGGAGCGCATCGTTAAAGCACTTATGAAAGATTTCAGTTTGGTCTTTTTCAGCCCCTACTAAAATGCTGAACATTGAAGTATAAGGCATGTGGTCAAGAAAGAACCCGGACAAATCCTTGCCCAAACCTGCTGCGAGGATGGCTTCTTTCAAAGGAGAGGCATCTGACTCAAAAAGGATATTACTGAGAATCGCAAAAGCCATCGTTAGTTTTGTATCCGAAATGGGACACAATTTGGTGCAGACGGTAATGAAGGTCTTTCCTTCAAGTGAATCATTTCTATTGACAGCATAATTGATCCTGACATCCAGCGGTCCGGGTAGCTTTTCATCGTTGATAATTTCTGTTGCCGGCGGAGCAGGGTCAAATTTTGATAAGAAATTTTGATCGATGTGTTCAAGTTCCTTCAAGAGCTCTGCATCTCCATAAACGCCAATGACGGCATTCCCCGGGTGATAAAATCGTTTGTGGAAAGCTTTGAAATCTTCATAGGTGAGATCGATGATCTTTTCGGGGTCTCCCCCCGAGTCAACTGAAAAGGGACTCCCGGGCAGCAGTGCATTGTAGGCTGCCATGTAGATCAATCTGAATGGATCTGAATAGGCGCCCTTCATCTCATTATAAACCACACCGACAAATTTTAACTCGTCTTTTGGACCCTGCAATTCATAATGCCAGCCTTCCTGTAAAAATGTATTTTTGTCGAGAAGCGGATTCAGTGTGACATCCAAATAGATGTCCATGAGATTAAAATATTCTTTCTCATTTCTCGTTGCAAAGGGATAAACCGTCCTGTCACTGCTGGTCATGGCATTGATAAAGGTCATTAAACCTCTTTTCATCAACTCATCAAACAAGTCTTTTACCGGGTATTTTTTTGAGCCGGAAAGGACGGAGTGCTCGATAATGTGAGCTGCACCCCTCGAGTTTGTGGGGAGCGTCTGGAAGCTGGTGGTAAAGGTCTTGTTGGTATCCTCATTTTTTATGGCAATCAGAGGGGTGTTTACTTTGTCATGTGTGAAAATGTACACATTAGAATTGATTTCGTCCACGGTGCCTGCCTGCTGAAGCGTAAATCCATGGTACTGTTCGCCAACTTTAAATTTCATTATTCCTCATTTTTTAATTTTAGTTCCTTTTGCTTCTCAAAAAGTGCTTCCGATTCATTTTGAATAGATTTGATGATCCCTTCCCAAAAAGCACTGCCGGAGTTTTCCAATTCAGAGATTATTTTCTGCTGAAGTTCGGGTTGTTGAAATCGAATCCATTCTTTAAATATTTTTCCGGATGAGTCTGTTTCCATCACGTTTGTAATCAATTTCAACGTTTCGCCCTGCAGTTTGCTGTTGGTGGCTCTGAAGATTTTCAGAAATGCCGGCAGCGACAGTCTGTTCTTTGTTCGGCGCAGGCCCTGGATATAACTATTCCGCACCAGCTGGCTGGAGTCAGCAAAAACAATCGGCAGGAAGATCTCTACATGAGCCGGATTCAAAACCCCGATGGCATAGGCCGCCCGCATCCGCACATGGACATGATCATCCTGCAGCAAGCCTGACAAGACGGGGATTGCGGAGGTATCGGCGATTTTGCCGATTTGCAGAGCTGCCAGTGCCCGGGTTCTCCAGTCTGCGGATTGTGTCAATTTGATGAGCTGCGGCAGGGCTTTTTTAAGGTTTTTACTCCCTGCGACCCGAGCACACATGGCAATTGCAGCCCTGTCCCCGGATGACAAAGAATCGATCAACATATTTGTGTAATTTGTTGAATCGGGGCCATCCAGCATTTTTTTCAGGATGTCCTCCAGAGCATGTCTTTCACGGGCAGAAGAAGTGTTCAACTTGTCTTTTAGGAATGGGAGAGAGGACGCGCCTTGAGAGATAATCCGCTCTCGGGCTGGCTGGACATTGTACTGAAATTTTTGAGGTGCGGCGGAAGCCTGAATAAACAGGCTGTCCACAGTTGATGCCAAAGGGATTTTCAGGGAATCCGGCGGTGTCAGCAGAGGTTCGCCGGTTTCGGGAATGAGGTCCGGGAAGAGATCGTAATCAGCCCTGACACCAAATGTCGATTTGCGGCTCACCGTATTGTTCCCGATCTCACAGCCGTAGAGGTCCCTGCCAGCGCCATCCGCAAAGATACCGATCATGCCGTAGTTTCTGCGAAAATCAGAATAGCCCATCATATTTTTCAGGCTGCGGGCAATATAGCTGTCGTTTCCTTTTTCATCGATCAAAACGGAGATGGCATCCGCATTGCCGCCGCCCATGGAAAGACTCTCGGCTGTATAATCATCATCACCGGCCAGGTCGAAAAGACCGCCAAAGGCAATGTCGTGACCACAGCCCTGGGATACTCCATGCGAATAGTAATGGTCGTTCCCCTCTATGTCGAGCAGCACCGCATGGGCGAGATGGATGCCTGCACCCTGGGCATACTGGTAAGCCAGATAGCGGTCATCTCCAGATCGATCATAGATGGCCCCGAGACTGAACCAGTAAGCTGTGCCCTGGCCGAAGATATCTGTTTGGTAAGTATCATTGCCGGCATAGTCAAAAAGCATCCCGATACCGCCGGAAGCAAAGGGACGATACCCCAGGCCGGCACCCTGTGTGAAGGCTACGAAATGCGTATCATAGCGTAAAAAATCCTGAAACGGACTGGTGGTGGCGTACACATCATTCCCGGTAAAATCGGCGATAGCACCGAATCCCCGGGTGAATCCGAATCCCTGTGCCTGGGCATAACTGCGGTAGAGGTCGCTGCCGGAGTCATCCATGAGCAAGCCGATGCCGAAGGCTCCGCTGCCTTCCACGCAGGTTTTGCCGCTGTAAATATCATTGCCAGCCCGATCAACGAGGATACCGGCACCGAACAATCCTGAACCGAGAGCAAAATTACCGGCTGAATAGGAATCGTCACCTGCAAGGTCAAACAGAAATGATGCACCGAAAAAGCCGCTGCCAAAAGCGAAATCTCCTCCCAGATAACGGTCATTACCCTCCGTATCGATGATGATACGCAGGGGTTGCTTCAATGCAGTGGATTTATCGAGGTCAGGCTGCAGGTAGGTATCGTCACCACCGAAATCAATGATCAGCAGGAAATTTCCCTGGTGCAGATCATTTCCGGCCCCACCCAGACGGATATCACCGTATG
>CAZIYQ010000172.1:0-6149 GCA_964543505.1 uncultured bacterium
AGTAATAAATAAGAAAATTGATTGCCTTCTAACAGCTGTTTTTCATGAGATCCACCAAAGTTGGTTGCTTGATTGTTAGAGTAAGATAGAATTCGAGCAACTCAAAGTTGATTTATCAATACATCAGCTACAAAGAAAATATAATTAAGGGGGAATTCAGTAACATTTACAAATAAAACAAAAAGCCCGGTCATTGCCGGGCTTTTTGTTTTATTCAGCTCAAGGGTTATGTGGTTATCGCTTTTAGTTTTTCATTTAACAGTTCCTCAAACATTTTATCCAGATGCTGCTTCTTAACTTTCCACTGACCACCAATCTTGATCGCTGGTATCTTTCCTTTCTGTACTAACCGGTAAACCGTCTGTTCCTGTATGTTTAGGTAGGAAGATACTTCTTTGATGCACATGATTCCTGAATTCATCTTCATATCCTCGTTTTTTGTTAGTAGTACAATTCATTTGGAAATTACTCCACTGCAATTCCAGCTACCTATCAATTAACGGAATAAGGATAATACGGATTGTGGTGCTGAATTCGCCTGCGTCAGGGCTGTGATTGAGGTCTGCTGCAGGATCTGCAGTTTCATGGCTTCCATCTGCTCCCGGGCAAAATCTGCATCCTCGACTGAACTGCGGATTGCATCCGTGTTTACGGCATTACTTGTCAGCATTTCTTCTTTTGAAGCTAAACGAACCTGCTTGTCCCCTATTGCCTGGATAGATTTTGCCAAACTCTTAATGGCATTGGTTACAGCCGTCATTGCCAGACTGGCAGAGGTTGCCGAACTAAGATCGATGGCGGTTAGATCAGTAGTGTCAGAACCTACACTGTCCGAAGTGGATTGGTCAAATGTCACCGTGAATGTATCTCCTGCATCTGCACCGACGTGGAAGGTCATGGTGCTGGATGTTGAAAACATTGCTGATCCATTCCATTTTGTTTGTGTTGAAATGTCATCCAGTTCATCCAGCAATTCTGTGACCTGTGAATCAATTGCCGTACGCGGGTCACCAGCAGTTGATGCATCGGCTGCCTGTGTTACCTTTGCTTTTATCGTCTGAAGGATAGACATTTGTGCCTGATACCCGCCTTCCGCGATGTTGAGGATGCTGCTCGCCGTTGTGACATTACTTTTTGCTTGATTCAAGCTTGCCGTTCGAGCTTGCAAACCCTTGGCAATGGAGTAACCTGCTGTGTCATCCTGGGCTGAGTTAATCCTTTTACCTGTGGAGAGCCTGTACTGATGAACAGCTGCTCTGGTGTTGATTCTGTTTAATGAAGACAGGGCTCTCAAGGCTTCGGTATTTGTTGCGATTCTAGTTAAGTTATTCATAAAAACCTCCGTGTTTTATTGTTTATGACATCCTTGTCATTTTTTTCAGACCTTGATGCGGTCTGATTTTTATTTGAGTGAACTCTTGGTTCACTGATAATATCGGCCAGTAATCTAGAATCTTTAATCATTTTTACCATTTTTTAAGAATATCGTATAAAATTTATTAAAATTACCTAAATTGAAATGGATGATATTATTTATAAAAATTTTATTACTGATGATGTTTGTTTTGATTTTTTAGTCTAATCGTGAGGGAATCGAGTTAATGTGATAACCCGAATTGAGATCAGTAGCTCGTATAAGATTTTTCTTCGATTAGATCAGAATCAGTGAGTTGATTTATTTCTCGCTTAATCTGTGATCTTTCGTCATTCGTAAAATAAACCAGACGCGCTGACTCAATGAAATCTGTATCAAAAATTTTATGTCTTTCCATTTGTCTAAGGTCGTCTTCTATTGACCATAATTTTTCATTGATCTGATATAAACGGGATTTAAGCAGCCGCAACTCCTGCGATTTCATTAATTCATCGTCGGCTGCCCGATTGAGCTGATCCAACTCTTTTTGAATATTATCAATTTTTTCAGTATCTGTTATTTCTTTGGTTTTAATTTCAAGGATAGTGATCTTATCCACCAGTTCACCAACAGATATGGGGACTTTTATGGACATGATATTTTAATCTCATCTAATTTTAGGAGTTCGGCTTTTACCTGCTGAAAAACACTCTCCCAATTCCCGGGCCGAGACTGCCTGAAGAGTCGCATTGTTGGATACCAGGGACTGTCTTCCCGGTCGAGAAACCAACGCCAATCAGCCGAGTAGGGTAACAGCGACCACACTTTGCAGCCTAATCCGCCTGCAAGATGAGCGATGGAAGTATCACAGGTGATGATCAGGTCAAGCTGTTGCATTACCACTGCCGTATCCATGAAAGCCCCTGAAGATTTATCAAAATCTCCCCGAAAATATTGCAGCCAGGGTACTCGCTCCTGTGGTTTACAATCACCTGACAATTGCAATGAAAACCATTCAGTGTTGGGTAAATCTTTCAAGGATAGAAATTCAGTTAAAGAAATTGATCTCGTTCTGCCAGAGGCTGCCTCTAGATTACCCCGCCAATTGATACCAATCCGAAATTTCATGGACTCTTTTAAATTCTTCCGCCATTTCATTTTCAATTCTGCTGGCAGGCTGATGTAGGGTATGTCTGCAGGAATTGTTTTGACATTAGTATTAAATATAAGTGGCAGACTCAGTAGTGAGATATGGGCATCGTGGTGCGGAAGTTCAGCCCCTGCCTGAATCAAGCGGTGATATCCGCAGACGCCTCTCATTAATGGCAACAATGCAGGTTGACATTCAAAAATAACATTGATGCCTAAATCATTCAATAATTTCAGGTAGCGGGCAAACTGAATGGTGTCGCCTAATCCCTGTTCCCAATGAACCAGAAGAGTCTTACCCGATAGGTCTTCGCCATTCCATTTTTTTGTCTGATATGGACGTTTTTTAGTTTTATTGAGGACGGCTCTGTACTCATAATCTTTAAGACCGTCTCGAAAATTACCTTTTTTTAATTCAGCCAGAGAGCGGGAAAATTTAGCTTCTGAAAAATCCGGTTTGAGGTGGATGGCCTCATTATAGCAGTTCAGGGAATCGTCATACCGGCCTAGCTTGAAATAGACTTGTCCCAACGTATTATAGAGGGAGGCTTCGTTCGGGCCCATTTCAATTCCCTTGTGTAGGATGTTCACCGCCTCGGTCAGTCTTTCTGAATCCCTGTAAATTCTTCCGAGAAAATCATAGGCTTCCGGCGACCTCGGTTTCAACTCAAGTACCCTGTAGAAACACTGTTCTGCCGCAGACCACTCCTCTTCTCTGTGGTAAATACTGCCCAGATTATAATAACTCCTCCATTGCAGGGGATCATGATTAAGGGAAAGTTTGTACCATTTTATAGCTGCTTTCAAATTTCCTGCTGACTGAAGAGCCAGAGCGAGATTAAAATAAGCCTGACTGAAGTTAGGGTTAACAGTAAGGATATCCCGGTAAACCTGGATTGCCTCATCGTATTTCAGGGTTGACAAATAGATCTGCCCTAATTGATCCTGTAATTGTAATGAGTGTGGATGAACCGAAAGTGAGCTTCTTACGAGAGATTCAGCATGTTCTAGCTTTCCTGACTTTCGCAGCTTGATGGCATCAGCCAATAATTTAGGAATCTCTTTTAGCCGGGCGGCCGCTTGTTGGGCCTCAAAGGCATTAAGCATGATGGACTATGTTTGTCAGAAGTTCTTCCGCCTTTTCTCTGTTTCCCAGCTTGGCATAAAGCGAGGCAGCGCGTTTTGTAACATACGGATTATCCGGGTGGCTCCTCATCAGACCTTGATAAATCTCGAGAGCGGCCCCGAATTGCTGCAGTTTAATTTGAGTGATGCCCAGAGTATCGAGTACTTCCGGGGATTCATTTCCCATCGAAATACTCTCGGATAGGGTTTCTCTCAGAACCATCAAGTCATTTTTTTCCTGCGCAATTGCAACGATCTCTTTAAGGTGTCTGTCGTCGCCAGCAATCTCCCTCGCTTCGAGAAATTTCTTTAACGCCCGTTGATGATCTCCTGCTTTGTAATATTCCCGCGCCAATACTCCCAACAAGTCTGGGACGGATGCAAGCGTATCTGTTGAAATCTGCTTGGGATGAACCATCAGGTATTTTGTATTTTTTATTAATATTTCCAGGTTTTTAATGGCATCCGCCGTCTTACCACCCTGATCAGCAGCGAGATACAAAATATAATGTGCCCCAAACTGCATTGTAAAAAGTTTCAGAGACATTTCGGCATATTTCACAGCGTTTTGCCATTCATCGATTCTAGTATAAAGTTGAGCGGTAATATTGAGAGCAGATGCCCTGAAGGATGCTGAAAACTGATTTAGCAGAAGGCTTTTGTCCATGTACTTCAGAGCTTGGCGGGGTTTACCCTGTTGTGAGAGATTCTGTGCCAGCCAGAAATTAGCATAAGCATTATTAGCATCGGTGGCGATCATTTTCTCCAACAGGGGTTGATTGCGTTTGAGTTTTTTATTCAGCTGATCTTCATCCAGATCATAGCCAAGATGTTCCAGGACGATTCCGGAATGCAATTCTTTTGCTCCCGCCTTTTTAGCTGAAAACGCTATTTGTTCATGGATGACTCCCTCAAACTTTATTTTCGGATGCCGCATGAATAATCGATGAGCATCGGAATCGTGATAGTTTTTCCCTTTATCGGTAATACTGCGAATCGACACCGTGTAAAGGATTGGCTGGGGGAAATTTCTTAGACATTTTTTGAAGGATTTTTTGGTGTCAGGCCTGAGTCTCTCATCTGCATCCACCCAGAGAATCCATTTACATTTTGCATATTTGATGGATTCATTCCGCGCAGCCGAGAAATCGTCACACCATTGAAAATCATGGACCTCTGCGCCAAACTCCCTGGCTATCTCGATAGTTTTATCCGTGGATCCGGTATCAATAACCACGATCTGATCCACCAGATCATGCACAGAGTCGAGGCAATCTCTTAAATGCTCTTCTTCGTTTTTTACGATCATACAAAGCGAGACCGTATTTTTATGAGGGTTGACGTTCATGCGGTATTAAACCGGGTTAAATTCCATTTACCCCTGCAGGTTGTTCCTGCGCTTGGACAAACTCTAATGCTCCCGGATTACCGGGAGAGAGTTCCAATACTCTGCTGGCAAAAAATTCTGAATCCTCCAGCTTCCCGGCATCTGAAGCAATCTCGGCAAGTCTCAAAAGCGTGGGAATATCATTCGGAGATTTCTCAACAATTTCTAAAAAGATTTGCAGTCCCTCGTTAAATTTCCCTAGCCCTATTTTTACTTCAGCCAGATTTCGCTTCGCCTCAATATAATCCGGGTCATTAGCATTGGCAGCGATCAGCAATTTTTCTGCTCCCAATAAATCTCCCACCTCGGATGCGATAATGCTGCTTTGATTCAATGCACCGGCATGGCCCGGGTATATTCCGAGCAGTTCTGTAATTTGCTCCAGCGCATTCCGGGTGTCACCCTTTTTCCTGAAGCACAGAATTGTCCCCAGTAGCGCATCTGCCGAAAGCGGGTCAAGTTCCAAAACGCTTTGAAACTTATTCAGGGCCATCTTAATATTCCCCTTGATCAGTTCCTGTGTAGCCATTTCCATATCTTCCGGAAGCACAATATCAAGTGGATTTTCAAGTTCCAGCAATTCATTATAGTTGACCTTGGGCCACTTCTTAAAGAACTTTCTGCCCTTTTCTTTCAACGATTTTGCATAATTCATTTTGTTTGCTTTAAAAGTGCTGCTGCCAAAATGATGAATATAAACACTTTCATCAACCATGATGGCAAAACCTCCACCTCTGATTTTTAAGCAAAGGTCGTCATCCTCAAAATTACCCAGTCCAAATGCTTCATCGAACCCTCCGACGGTTTCATAAAGCTCTTTTGACATCAGCATGGCCAACCCGGCGATCCTACGCCTTGGCGTGATCTTCCCTTTATTGAGCGTTCTTATTTTATCAGAAAATTCAAAAAAATCTTCCTCATTTGAATAGGGAACATCTTTAAGCATTTGCCGTCCACTGGCCTGATTGGTAATAGGACCAACCACTCCAATTTTTTTACTCTTTTCAAATGCTGACACAAGGCTTTCCAGCCATCCGTCTCCCACAAGAACATCATTATTCAGCAGCAATACGTAGTTGCTATTCGCCGTAGCAACGCCTTGATTATTCCCTGCAGCAAATCCTTTATTCTGTT
>CAZIYQ010000173.1:0-6115 GCA_964543505.1 uncultured bacterium
CAACGAGCAATTTGGCATCTGCCCGCGTGCAAGAAGTTCAGGCAGAAGAGAGAGCTGCCATCAATATGCCGATTCAGGGAACAGCAGCAGAACTGATAAAAATTGCCATGATTCGGATATCTGATAAGATCAGGCAGGCAGGATTAAAATCGAAAATGATCCTGCAAATTCATGATGAACTCCTTTTTGAAGCCCCCGAATATGAGCTGAAGAAACTAACCGAGATGGTAATTTACGAGATGGAAAATGCCATAGAATTAAATGTCCCGCTGAAGGTAGAGTGTGGAGTTGGGAACAATTGGTATGAGGCACATTAATCAAGATTAGAAAAATGTATAGTAAACCTATGACACAAGTTGAAATTGCATAATGGAAGCATCAATAACCCTTAAATCAATCGCAAAAAAATATCGCAATAAAGTTATCCTTGCGGATCTCTCATTCGGTGTAGAGAAAGGGACTACATTTGTCATCGTTGGAGAAAACGGTGCCGGCAAATCGACACTGCTAAAAATTCTAGCCGGCCGCCTGAACCGGGACGCCGGTAAAGCTTATATCCACGGCAAAGAAATCGATTCTCGTCCTTTCGAAACGCGGTCTATCACGGGTTACATGTCTCAAAAATCCAATCTCGATGATGAAATGACGGTCCTCGAAAACCTGATCCTATCCGGACAGTTGCATGGCATGAACAGGAAAGATGCCTTATCCCGGGCGAAACACTGGTCGGAAGTTTTAAATTTTTCACAGCATATTAACGATTATCCACCGGTACTTTCTTTTGGCCACCAAAGGAGGGTTTGTTTTGCCAGAGCATTACTCCATGACCCTGAAGTAATTTTGCTCGATGAACCTACAACCGGTCTGGATTTGCAGAGCAGGGCAAAAATATGGCATACACTCGATCAACTGCAGGGCAAGAAGACCATTCTCTTCACTACTCAAAATTTCTCCGAAGCAGAGCGGTATTCGGTAAGGATTGCCATTCTGCATGATGGCAATTTTAAAATGATCGGTAAACTGGACGACCTGATCGAAACCACGCGCGGGTTGACCCATTATATTATTACATTTGTGAAAGTTCCGTCAGCGGATATCCTTAAGGAGTTAGAACAGTATCCAAAAATAGTTCGGGCAACGGTGAGCGGAAACAACCTTGAGTTTTATTCCAGGGAAAGAAGACAGTTTTTTAATGTGCTCAGAATTGCTTTGAAACACGAGGTTGACAATATCGACACCTCTCTTTGTCGTCTGCAGGATTTATATAAGGGACTCACTACCGGAGGCCTTGATTGAAATACTTGTTCATCATCATTAAACGGGAACTTCTGGTCTACAAAAATGCATTGATTATTAACATTTTCAGCCTTGTATTATTACCGATCTTCCTTTTTTTACTTTTGGCAATGCCTCTGTACCGGTTAATACCAAGTGTTGAGCAATTGAATTACCTTTATTGGGTAACCCCGGGAATATGGTTGATCTCTGCGTCTTTAACTGCGTTTACCGTTGGCTATACGGAGGTTCGGAAGATTCGGTTCGAGAACAATATGATGGATCTGTACCTTAAATCCCCGGTATCCATCTGGAAAGTCCAGGCAGGATTAGTCCTGTGGGCCTTTTCCCTGGGCATATTGCAGTTTGTTGCCGCCATTGTTATCATCAGTACGGTGACAAATGAAATAATCGTTCTGGATAAAATGATCCTATTGATTCTGCAAATATTACCGGTGATCTTTTTCTCTGCAGTTGCCGGCAATACTTTAGGTTCCTGGTTAAAAAACAGTGAACATCAGATTATCATAACGATGGTGCTGTTCCTGTTTTTCTCTTTGGGCAGCGGAGGATTTATCCCGTTGGACAATTTCCCCGGTTCTTATGCCAATACATTGAAGAGTATCCCCTTAATCGACTGCATCACACAGGCACATAATATCATGCTGCACCATAAAGGATCCCCTCCGTCGGGCATCGCAACCCTTATCATCGGAGTGATTACATTCCTGATCAATGGGACCTTATCGAGTAATATTTTCAGGAGAAGATGATGGATCTCACTGAAGGGTACTATATTCTCGGTGTTGATGGGGGTGCCAGCCATTCCACTGGTATCTTGATTGATGATACGGGAAAAACACTCGCTCATGTTGAGACCGGAGGCATGAGCATCAGTATCAACAAACGATCTTGCCCGATGAAAGTAGTTGAACTGGCATACGAATTATGTAAACAGGCGAATATCTCCGCATATGATATCGATGCAATAGGGTTAGGAATGGCCGGTTCCAGTAATGAGGACGGCAGAGATTTGATTTTCAGGGAAATTGAAAAAGAAAAGCTGACTCGCAGTACACTTATCACCAGTGATGCAGAAGCAGCGTATGAAGTCACCTGCCCTGTGATTCCTGGTTTTCTGGTCTCGGTAGGCACAGGCGTGATCTGTATGGCCAGGACCGAAGATGGTAAAATTCACCGGACTGCCGGAATAGGACATCAGCAAGGTGACAAAGGCGGCGGTTACTGGATTGGGAGACAAGTCCTAATGGCAATTGCAATAGGCGAATCTCATATTTATCCAATTGAAAACTTTCTTCAACTAAAAAACTTAATTCTTGACCATTTTGAGGAAACCGATTTCGCTACTGCTGTTGAGAAAATTACAACAGGGGATGATCATATCGAAAAAGTTGCGAGTTTGGCGAAACCGATTTGCAAACTAGCAGAAAACGGTAATGAGATGGCCCTATCAGTCATACAGGAAGCAACTCAATATGTTGGGGATTATATCGTTGAACTAGCCCATAAAGCAGGTTATAAAGAAAAAAATATTGTCCTTGGCGGTAATGGCAGTCTGTGTAAAAATAATTTATATCGAAAGGCACTAAATGATGCCCTAGCTTTCGATTTTCAAAAGATCAATTGGTTGTTTTCAAAAATATCACCCGCTTACGGTGGTGCAATGCTGGCTGCAAAATTGATCGATCTGGACATCCCCCTCGAAAAAATTGCCGGGCAGGTTTGATGTATTACCCCGTTGCTGAGATTAATCTCCAAAATCTGGAACACAATTATCGATATCTGCAATCTCTTGTAGGCGATGCAAACATCCTCGCCGTCGTAAAAGCAGATGCCTATGGCCACGGGCTCTCAGAGGTAGCCAAAACTCTCGAGAGTACGGCAATATTCGGATTCTCTGTAGCCCTTTTTACAGAAGTTCTCGAATTGATATCAAAAGGGATTTCAAAACCGATTCTTCATTTAGGGAAATTAAACACTCAAATTCTTGCAGCTTGTAAGTTCGATCAGGTTCGTTGTACGATTAACAGCTTCGATGACCTTGAACTGATCAGAACAAGGATTAAAGCGGAAGACCAGCTGAAAGTACATTTGAAAATTGATACGGGTATGGGAAGAATGGGAGTGCCATATTCTGCGGCAAAAGAAATCCTTCAGAAAATTAAACAGATGAACAACCTGACACTGGAAGGTGTGTGGTCCCATCTTGCAACAGCCGAAAGTGATGATCCTGGTTTCTTTACCTCACAGCTGGTAAAATTCCGTTTGCTCGTTCCAATAGTAAAAGAAATTGTGCCCTCGGTCAAGTATTTTCACATCGCCAACAGTGCAGCACTCTTGAAATACCCTGATGCTCATTTCAATATGCTCAGGCCTGGTGTGGCACTATTTGGTGTCTCACCTTTTTCCAAAAATGACCCGAATCTGAAGCCTGTAATGCGATTCAGGGCACCGCTGGTTCTCATCAGGGAAATGAAGGAAGCTAATACGATCGGATATGGGAGAACATTCACGGTACCGAAAGATGGCAGGTATGGCGTTATTCAGGCTGGCTATGCCGATGGCGTACCATTAGAATTTTCAAATTCTGCCGTGCTTTATAATAATTCGTCATCACTGCCTGTGACAGGCAGAATTTCCATGGATATGACCTCCATCAACTGCAATGGTTGTAAAATGGGGGAAGGTGATTTGATAACCATCTGGGGCGGTGCGAATACAAATAGCAGAGTTGAATATTATGCCCGCAAATATCACAAATTACCCTACGAATTTCTGGTGGGCGTTTCAAAAAGAGTGGTAAGAAAATATATCCGAAATTAAACACCGGGATTTGTATAAACAAATAGAATATTTTCAATGTGAAATTGCATGATTCTTGCTATAAATTACGGCTAGGCCACAAGTGTCATTTTTTTGTTTATTCGAGGGTTATGGTCTGATCCAAGTATCAATTGACAAAACAAGCTCTATGCTTCAAAGAAAATAAAGTGGAAAATTCAGTTCTCATCATTAACGAATCCGATGAATATCGGGAACGACTGTCCGTCCAACTAAAAAAATCCGGATATAATATCCTGCATGCTTCAAATGGAAAAGCGGGGCTGGATGTTTTCAGGGATAACCGCCCGTCCGTTGTAATCCTTGATATCACCGTATCAGTGATGAATGGACTCGAATTTCTACGACGAGTAGAAATCAAACCGGGCTCCTCTTTTTCAGTGATTATCCTGACTGATTTTGAAAATGATGAAAATGTGAGATTTTGTTATAACCTCGGGGCCAGATCTTTCTTGAACAAAGATCATCGACCTGAAGAATTACTGACAATGGTCCACTTTGCCACCTCAATGACCGATTTTCAAAATCAGGTGACACTGGCCCGATTTGAGGTGAAGAAGAAGGAAGATGACCTGCAGGCCATCAAAGACAGCTACAAAAGAGTCAATATGATCCTGCAGAACCATCATTTTTTCTACGAATATAGAAAAGATAAAATCCTTTCAAATGTCAGTGACTCAGTGGAGTCGATTTTGGGATATACGCCTGAGAATTTTGTAATGCATTATCAGGAATATATCAGTAAAAATCCTATCAATGATCATTTCAACAGCCACCAAAAAAAGAGTCTCAGTGGTGTCTCAAATGAATACGAACTCGAAATAGTAAGCAAGAGCGGTGATCCTATAAAGTTGGTTCTGGTTGAAATCCCTAAAAAGGATAGCGAAGGTAATGTTATTCTGGTTGAAGGTATCGCCACCGACGTAACCGATAAAGAAAAAATCCAAAGAGAATTATTAGGACTCCACAAAGAACTGGAAGAAAATTCTGACAAACACAAGCAGGAGAAAAAGCGACTAACCCTCCATCAGGAAAATATTGAGAATTCAGTTTCAACCTTGATATTAGAACTCGACAACAAGACACGCGTGAATTATTCAAACCCAGCCGTCATTGATATGTTAGGATTTTCTACCGGTGAAATTTTAGGTCAGGAATTTAAAAAATTGCTTACACCTGCCGATAAAAAAATATTGACCGCTGAACTTGGGATGTTAAAAGATAGCATCGGAGAGGTTGAGATTGAACTCGCGGTCAAAGTTAAAGATGGTAACTATAAAGATCTTGCTGTAAAGCTCATGCTCATTCCCGAAGAGCACGATACTGACTCAAAGTTCAGACTATTTTGCACTGATGTTTCCAGCCTGAGGGAAATACGGGAACTTGAACTGAAGAATTCAAGCTTACTGACAGTAGCAGATGAGTTAATTCTGTTGATGAATAAAGATGGTATTATTTCAGAAGTAATTACTGATGATCACAATATTCTGGGAGAAGATCAACAAAAAATTATTGGTAGCAGTCTATTTAAGACCTTAATTTTTAAGAAATCTCATCAATCCTTTACCGAATATTTTCAAATAGCCTCCGATACAGGCTCTATGCAGACATTTGACTACGAACTGGATCAAAAGATCGGCACAAAAGCATTTAACATTAGAGTTGCCCCCGTCGGAGATGATCAATTTATTACAGCGATAAGTGACAGGACATTTGTCATTGAATCCCGAGACAGGCAATTAGATTTAATACAAAAAACCCAATTGGTTTTGGATTCATCAGTAGATGTTCAGGAATATTTACTTGATACGGATGCCAATATTCTGATGATCAACGAGAAAGCACTATTGTTTACCGGTAAAACAAAACAGGAGATCGTTGGGACATCGGTATTCGAAGGATTCAATAAAGAACTTAAAACGGTCATCAGGAAATTGATTAAATCAACATTAGATACCGGGAAGCCTGAAATTTTAGA
>CAZIYQ010000174.1:0-2153 GCA_964543505.1 uncultured bacterium
TAAGCATCCACTTTTTCCTCATAGCCAGGTGATGAAATTGTAGCAATCCAGTGCTAAAAGCATTTCATAAGCCAGCGGTCGGAAATTGCTTCCATATATCAGAACCATTAGGGGTAAATTTTTTAATTTTTTATTAGCCTTGAGGGGGTATTGGATTAAATACTCCGGCTTGATATTTGTACATAATATGCCCTTTCAACATTAGCAATTAAATCAAATGATAGTTATGAACAAAAGTGTTTTGACACGTGCCGTCTTAATTTTTGGAATGATCCAGGGGCAAACTTCGGTAATAAAGCCTAACAATGCCTTACATGATCCAGGTCGTCCGGTTGGTTTGTTGGGTCGCGTTTGGAAAGATTTGGATGCAGACGGGCAGATTGATGCCCTGGAGCAGGGAGGATTTGGAGTCCCGGTTGATGTGCAATATCCCCTCGGTACTGTCGTTGCTTCGACGACCACCTGGTTTGATGGATGGTTTGAATTTCTGACCCAGGATTACCCTCTTCTGGAACAGTACCCAGTCGTCTATCTGGTTCCGGATTTACCCCCAACATGGACGATTACAATACCGAGTGCCGGGTATTTTACGATTGCACCTTCAGATTGGATGCAGGCCTTTTATATTGGGGTTAACTACCCTGAAGCGATGCAAGGCTATTGCTGGCACGATGACAATGGTGATGGAGTCTGGCAAAACCAGCAGGAAGTAGGCTGGGCCGGGATTGACATCCAGATTTTAGAGCCTGTCACTGGGAATCTGGTTGGGACGACGGTAACGAATAACGATGGCTATTACAGTTTTAATGTTCCACCTCGAGATCCGGGGGAGTGCACTGCACCTTCGCAGTATGAAACTTATGACCCCTGCTACCTCCAAACCATTACGGATGAGCCTTGGTGCTGTTATGCCACTTGGGATTACGATTGCGACATTCTGTATTCAGATTGTTTTTTTGGTTATCGTGAACAGGGGGATACAATACTCAATACTCTCGATCGTGACGAATTTCTAACAGGGCGAGCACGAAATTATGCCGAACTGGAAATCCATGAGGTTGTACCCGACAACATGCAAATGACCTGGCCGACTGAGGGAAACCATGTTTGGACTTGGGATGATTGGGGTAGTTTGCAAAATTTCGGAAATGGAAATACATCTTGCGGAAATGGTATTATTGATAGCGGTGAGGAATGTGATGACAACAACCTGATTGAATTTGACGGATGCAATGCAATTTGCGAGCTTGAAGGTGACCTGCTGAATGATGGAATTTTGAATGTGACAGATATTGTCATTCTGGTTTCTCTGATTGTGGAACAGCAGCCTTACGAACAAGGCGCAGATGTGAATGGTGATGGTCTGATGGATGTTGCGGATATTGTGCAGATTATCAGTTGGATATTGAGTTAATTTCATTCAGTGTATGGACTAATTTATTTTTAAATTATCGATACAAATTATTGTTTTGTGTTTCTGAAAGATTATATAATTGCTGGCTCATGAATGATGCAAAAAAACATGATTTGAATTTGTTTGAATCCTGGAGTTTTGGGAAAATAAATTACCTGATCTTTGGAATAGGGGTGTTAGTGATCATCATTGGTTACTTAGTGATGATCAGTGGAGAAACTACCAGTTTCCAATCAGTCAAATTAGCACCGATTATTCTGGTGATTGGGTATTGTGTCATCATCCCGATTTCTATTTTATACAAACCGAAAAAATAGTTTTTTGGGGTCGTAGTTCAACTGGTTAGAGCACCGGCCTGTCACGCCGGAAGTTGCGAGTTCGAGTCTCGTCGATCCCGCTGAAAGACCCGTCGTTAGTCGGGTCTTTTTTGCATTTTAATAAGATCACTTGAAATTGACTAAACGGGTCAACTGGTTAGAGCATCCCGTCACATGGTGACGGGAAAGTTGCGAGTTCGAGTCTCGTCGATCCCGCTGAAAGACCCGTCGTTAGTCGGGTCTTTTTTGCATTTTAATAAGATCACTTGAAATTGACTAAACGGGTCAACTGGTTAGAGCATCCCGTTACATGGTGACGGGAAAGTTGCGAGTTCGAGTCTCGTCGA
This sequence comes from uncultured bacterium, assembly GCA_964543505.1. GTDB lineage: Bacteria > Fidelibacterota > Marinisomatia > SCGC-AAA003-L08 > JACNLC01 > JAADGM01. The sequence goes on from CAZIYQ010000174.1 coordinate 2,079, forward strand.
TCCCGCTGAAAGGCCCGTCATTAGTCGGGTCTTTTTTGCATTTATAAAAAGTTAATTCAGAATGGTTCAATCTGA
>CAZIYQ010000174.1:2253-6069 GCA_964543505.1 uncultured bacterium
GGGAAAGTTGCGAGTTCGAGTCTCGTCGATCCCGCTGAAAGACCCGTCGTTAGTCTATCCGAATATTGGATAGATCTTTAAAAATGCTCTCCACTTATTTTACCCAATTCACATTTGTAAGCGCTGCTAACAGAAAATTAAGATTTCCAGCCCATTATTTTTACTGATCGCAACAAGTCCATAACGTTAATATTAGGTTGTATGCTCCGTAATCCAGCAAGGCATCGCGAGTATCAGGATAGTCCAAAAATGAACTAAAAATACAATCCCATCTTTGAAAGATTGAATTACTTACTGCAAGGAATATAAAGCCTCCAGACTCTAAATTCACGTCCAAAAATGACTGGTATTTTTCACAAAATCAACATAAAAAAACTCCATTTAAAACTGCTGGGGACACTTTTCGCCCTTGTGTTGTTTGCGGGACTATCTCTGCTGACTATGATCATGTCCTATGAGATTTCCTGTACTCATCCTGCAAAATATTTCGAAATTCCCAAAGGCGCAACGGTAAGTGATGTTGCAGATCTATTGATGCAGGAATCCTGTCTTGCCAATAAAACATTGTTTGTGGCGGCAATGCGGCTTTCGTTAAATGATAAAAATATTAAAGCCGGTCGATATACCTTGAAAGGTGTGAGGACGCTCCGGCAGTTGATTAATATGATTACCGCACCAACGGCAAGTCGTATAAAAGTGGTTCTACTGGAAGGCTGGACCCTTGATCAAATTGCGGATGAGTTGGGGGATAAAATGGAGATCAATGAGAAACAGTTTCTGGGGTTATGCAGAGATCACAATTTCATTTCTACGTTTGGTCTCAATGCCCCGACTTTGGAGGGATTCCTTTTCCCGGATACCTACATATTTCTATCAACCTATTCAGCTGAAGAAATTATCGAGGTCATGGTGAATCAATATTTTTACATATACCAGAAATACATATCACATTTCGCAAAATCAAAAGAACTGACCCAGTTGGAAATAACGACGCTTGCCTCCATCATCCAGGGTGAATCCATTTATACTGATGAAATGGCAACCGTTTCATCGGTTTATCATAACAGGATTAAAAAGAATATGAAACTACAAGCTGATCCGACAATTCAGTATATCCTGCCCAAACGGAAACACAAATTATATTCCAAGGATTTACAGATTGATTCGCCCTATAACACCTATCTTTATCCGGGACTCCCACCGGGTCCCATTAACAATCCTGGCAAAGCTGCTCTGATTGCCGCAGCAAAACCAGCTCAGACAGATTACTTGTATTTTGTCGCCAACGGTCATGGGCGCCATGTTTTTACACGGACGAACCGGGAACATATTAACGCAAAAAATCGTATTCGGCGGAAATGATTTAATAACACAAAGGAAATATTTTGATAGATCTGAATGCCTTAAACACCAAACAGCGTGAAGCTGTCACAACCCTGGGCGGACCCGTGCTGGTTTTTGCAGGAGCGGGTAGCGGCAAGACTCGCGTGTTGACCTACAAGATTGCCTATCTCGTAACTGAAATTGGACTCCCTCCGGAAAATATTCTGGCCGTGACCTTCACCAATAAAGCCGCATCAGAGATGAAAGAGCGGGTTCAAGCATTGCTCCCCGATATCGATACCAGTATAATGAATGTTGGCACATTTCATTCTATATCTGCAGGATTGCTGCGCAGAGAGATATCCCGCATCGGCTATTCACCGAATTTCACGATCTACGACCAGACTGATTCGAGAACATTGGTCAAGCAGGTGATCACCAGGCTCAATCTCGATCTGAAGCAATATGATCCAAATGGAATTCAAACGCTTATCAGTCGTTTGAAAAATAATATGGAGTCTCCGGATTCATTCCTCGCTGCAAGCGGTGGTTACAGGGATGAAATGATCGCGAATATTTTCCGCGAATATCAGGAAGAGCTGAAGAAAAATAATTCTGTCGATTTTGATGATTTGCTGTTGCTACCACTGGTCATCTTCGAAAATTTTCCCGATCGCAAACAATTCTATCAAAACCGCTTTCAGTACATTCTCGTTGACGAATATCAGGATACCAACCGACCTCAATTTGAGTTTGTGCATGCCCTTTCCTGTGAACATCGGGAAATTTGTGTTGTGGGGGATGATGATCAGTCCATCTATGGTTGGCGCGGGGCGAATATCCGAAATATTCTTGATTTTGAGGAATCCTTTGGTGAATCAAAGCTCATCAAGCTTGAGCAGAATTACCGCTCGACAAAAGTCATTCTCGAAGCAGCCCACGCTGTGATCGCAAAGAATAAACATCGTAAAGAAAAAAAATTATGGACAGACAACAGCGAAGGCAGGAAAATTACAATTCTTGAGAATTACAGCGAACGGCATGAAGCAAAAACGCTGGTTTCTGCCCTTAAATGGAAGGATGAGAAAGAATATGGTTTGAACGATCATGTGGTGCTCTACCGCACTAACGCACAGAGCCGGCCCCTAGAAGATGAATTCAGGAAGAGCGGAATTCCCTATGTAATTGTAGGAGGGGTGAAATTTTATGAACGGAAGGAGATCAAGGATGTTTTGGCTTATCTGAAAGTTCTGGTGAATCCTGCTGACAGCATCAGTCTCGAGCGAATCGTCAATTTTCCACCCCGTACTCTTGGTAAAACGACAATCGACAGGTTGAAAGTTCTGGCATTTGCAGAAAATATCCCCCTATTTGATGCCCTTCCAAAAGCTACGGCTGCAGGTGCCGGCATCCGTCAGCAAAAGTCTTTGGCGGGTTTTTATCATCTCATCAATGACTTCAGAAAAAGGATGACCGAAAATTCGGCTGATGATCTTCTGCGTCAGCTTGTTGAGAAGATTGATTTGCAAAATTATTATTTGGAACAAACCACCGATGAAGGTGCCGAACGTTGGGCAAATATTTTGGAGTTAATAGCCAGCGTAACGGAGTATCAGGAAAATTATCCCGAAAACGACATCAAGGAATTTTTAGAGGAAGTTTCGTTACTAACCGATATCGATCGTTGGAATGAATCCACTCAGGCGGTTACTCTGATGACCCTGCACAGTGCCAAAGGTCTGGAATTCCCGGTAGTCTTCATTGCCGGATTAGAAGAAGGTCTTTTCCCACTGAATCGTATTATGGAAAATGATGATGAAATGGAGGAGGAGCGTAGATTGTTTTATGTGGGGGTTACCAGAGCAAAGGAGAAAGTTTATTTATCCTATGCGCACACGCGCAGACGGTATGGGGGAGAGCCAATGGAATCGATTCCGTCAAGATTTATCGGTGATATCCCACCGGAACTGTTGGAAGTAAAAATGAAAAAAGCACCTCGTCCCTATGCCCCCGATAACTACAATCGGAAGATCCGGTCCCCTCGAATGACAAATGTTAAGTCTGCAGCGTCTGGAGAAATTAAAGAAGGTGATATCGTGCTGCATAAAATCTATGGGAAAGGGAGAGTGCTTGAAGTCAAGGGTTCAGGTGAAAATGCGCGTCTGACCATTGCTTTCTCCGGAAGTGTGGAGAAAAAATTCATCGCAAAATATGCAAATCTTCGCAGGTTTTCTCGCAACTCATAAACGAACCCGTATCCAGCTGTCTCTAATAAAGTCCGGAGTGTCCTAAATCCCTCTTTTGTGGCAGTGCTAATATGTCGGCTTGCAGCTTGCCACCCTCGGATTGGCTGAACGCAGACCTGATGCTGCAGCGGCAACCCCATCCCCGTAAAACAGCAGCGACATTGTCGCTGCACTCCAAAGCAAGCAATCTTGACCCGGGTTTACCATTATTACGAAAAAAAGCAATAAAAAGCGGATAACTTCGATA
>CAZIYQ010000175.1:0-6056 GCA_964543505.1 uncultured bacterium
CTGCGAAATCGTCGCAGCCGGCACGCATCCCTTCTCACACTGGCAGGATCAGATTGTCACCGATGAAGAACGCTATCTGGGGCTGTTCAATGCCATGCAGTATGTTGCGAGACGTCTGTTGATTTTCGGTATGCACATCCATATTGGCATCCCCGGAGACGATCTGCGCATGGACATCATGAACCAGATGCGCTATTTCCTGCCGCACATTCTGACGCTTTCCACTTCCTCGCCCTTTTGGCGGGGAGAAAATACGGGACTAAAATCTTACCGCAGTATTGTTTTTGAAGATCTGCCTAGAACGGGTATTCCGGAAAGGTTTGATTCCTCCGAAGATTTTCATCGATACGTAAATACGCTGGTAAAATGCGGCAGCATTGATGAGCCCTCCAAGATCTGGTGGGATGTCAGACCCCACCCGGTTTTTCCAACCCTGGAATTTCGAATTTGTGACAGTACGACACGGGTTGATGATTTGCTTGCCATTGCAGCATTTATTCAGGCCCTGGTTGCAAAACTGATACGTCTGAAACAGCAAAATCAGAGCTGGAGAATATACCGTGGCTCGCTCATCGCAGAAAATAAATGGCTGGCGATTAAGGATGGTATCAAAGGTAAGCTCATTGACTTTGGACTTGAAAAAGAAGTCCCGTTGAATGATCTGATGGAAGAAGCTCTCGAGTTTGTGGACGATGTTTTGGATGAACTGGGCTCGAGAGCAGAGGTTGAACATATACGGAAGATATTGAAGGGTGGAACCAGTGCTGACCGCCAGCTTGCCAAATTCGAGGAAACCGGCGATTTGAAGGCTGTAGTAGATCAATTGATCATGGAAACCAAAGAGAACTGCTGATGATGCTTGCGGAATTAAAACAGAAACTGCTGGTAAAAAAAATGGCCGTTGAAACCTATCCTTTCGATGAGGTCACCATGGTCATCAAGGTCATGAATAAAATGTTCGCACTGGTGTCTCTCGATGACGACCCCCTCCGAATTAATCTGAAATGTGATCCCGATGATGCCCAGGTGCTGCGGAATTTGTATTCATCCATCATCCCCGGGTATCACATGAACAAAGAACACTGGAATACTGTCATTCTCGATGGATCAATTCCCGAAGCAATGCTTGAGGACTTGATAGATGATTCTTATAAACTGGTTGTTAAAGGATTAAAAAAATCTGATCGGGAGAAACTGGGATTTTAAATCAGTTCTTTGCCGTAACGAAAATTGAGTGCTGATGCTCGTAATATTACAAGACTGGTCACCGCTTGAAACGCAGCTTTTTCTCCGATATAATTTTCTGCTGGTCATTTAAGATAAAAATCCTACCGCTGAATTCAAAACCAGAAGGGATGATTTCAGGGACATTCGTAAAGGTCAGATCATAATCGAGAGGTATCCCCTGATAAAGCGTGCCCCCGGGTATTTCGTATGTTCCGCCAATAACATCCGGTAAATAGTGTTTCTCCTCCACTGTAAAATCGAAAACTGTTTCATCCTCCGGATAGGTGTAAGCAAAGATGAAAATCAAATCATAATACCCCGGTGCGGCATCCGCATTTAAGACTATTTCTGTCCGGGGGAAATCCAGACCGGTGCTGGTGATGTAGGTTCCATTTTCATTTCGTATCATCGTGGCTAGATCCGTGAAATAGACATACCGGGAAGCAGGCATATCTGCAGTAAACACAATTTTGCCATCTGATTTATTTTTGGTAAAAGCGACAACCACGGTATCCGATTCGCCCATTTTAACCATGTGATCTTTGCTGTAGCCTTCCAATAATGCTTTGAGTTTTACATGGTGGTAACTGTCCAGCGAGGGCAGGAGGGTTCCGCTTATGCCGGGCGATTTACCGGAGTTGAAGGTTAATTCTTTGAGAGAATCCTGATCGAAACCAACCCCCGAAAAAGAGATGTCCACATCATAATGGCTCTCTGCTTTTCCTTTTAAATCGCCGTACACATCCACTTCCCAGATCCCTGGTATCAGATTATTGTTAAACCATCGCTCTGCTTTTAAGAAATGGTCATCGGTATCGATATTTTTTAGACGACCCGACTGCAGTCCATCCTGATTAAACACATAGGTTCGCACAGCCGCATAGTGGTTCCTTTTGGCGGTGACAGTGATATGCAGACCGCTTGCTCCAACGGGAACAGCCACAAAATACCGTTTCGTCTGGCCCACAGCAACTGTTGCATTTTCGGCAGTGAACTGAAATTGGTCTTCTTCAGTAAAACGGATTGGATTGATCGCCGTTGCATAAAAATGCTGACCCAGCGGCTGGACCTTACCCTTGGGAGTCAGTGAGATCATGGTCGTTCTTACACTGTTTGGGGGTAATTTTGCAGGGTCAATGCGGATAGTTATGTTGGCCGGATTATCCCTGCTGAGATTAATGTTTTTCTGTGCAGGCCTCGCCCATTTGGAATCGCTGCTAACCTGATAATTGATGCTGAAATCGTCGATGACAGACAGGGGAATATGTTCTGAAAATTCCGGGATCAGAGTCACCTGATTTTCTTCGGGGATGTCGCTAATGTCGGCAAGTTTCCAGAAAATCGAATTGGCTTTTTGTTCTGGCAGTCCCGGATTAAAAGTTTCGGTTCTGATTTGGTATAGGGCAGAAGTTTCATATTTCAACGCATCTTTCAGCCAATTGTACAGATCGAGTAAGTTTAGCAGCCCTGCCCCCTGATCGAGAAACGATAGACCATCGAGGGGTTTTGCTGTCTGGTGGATGCCTTCCAGGATCAGCGCAGATGAGATGCTTTTATCGGGGTAGTCTTTGATGAGTCCCGAGAGAACAGCCGCGAGAGAACCTGACGTGTAGGGTGAAGCCATACTGGTGCCCCATTTAAAATTTCCTTGATCCCATTTTGTCACCGTTGACAGCATTGCACCGGGAGAGACCAAATCGGGTTTAACCGATTCACCGCCCCGGGAACTGAAGTGGATCAATTTGAAAGCATCAGATTGGTAGCCATATTTGTCCCTTCCGGTTTCGGGGGCCATCAGTGCGCCGGAGGCAACGGCAAATTGTGCAGCTGCCGGGGTGCCAATAGAGGAAAGTCCCGGCCCTTCATTCCCGGCAGAACAACAAAAGACAGCTGTAGGCGTATTCTTACAGAATTTATTGACGACCTTATCGATATCAGAAAAGCCCTCACCGGCCGAAACGATGCCGTAGCTCATATTGATGACAGCCTGACCGGGATGATCCAGCATGTATTCTTCAATGAAATCAAATCCACGTTTTTTTGAACCGGCTGTAGTAGCCGAACCCGCCATGCTGCCAGCTCCGATTTTAATACTCACGAGATGAGCTCCCGGGGCCAGACCGTTCATGGATGAATCACCGCTGATATGATATCCGGTGGTAATTCCTGCTACATGGGTTCCATGGCCTCCGTCTTCAAAATAAAAACTGACCACTTTTCTTTTAGGGTAAATATTCACAGCGAGGGAAAACCATTTGTGCTGGCGAAGAGGATCTTTAATGTTGAAACGAATAAGATCATGGTTTACATGATAATCCGATATATTTTGTTCATCTGACAGACTGCCATCCAGGTCGGTATCCATGACCAGCTGCCATTGCTCGTCCTCATCCGGATAGACCACGAAAGCGAAGTTATCATTTTGCGAACCGTTATCGTTGATATCTTTCGGACTGCCGTTTTTAAAACGTTCTTCCTTGAAGATGCCGCCATAAACCCTTTCCGGATCAAAATTGAGGGATTCAAAATCGGTTAGAAACAACTCATCCTGATCTGTGAGGAAAGTCTCATCGTCTATGCTCTGCAGTTTCAATTTCCGGAAGGGAGTATCGCCTGTACGAGAGGCATCGAATACATCGATGAGCTTATCTGAACCGTCGGGATTTTTATCCAGTCCCAAAACGGTTGGTTCCACTCCGGTATCCATGATGAAGATGGTGACTCCGTTGCCATCATATTCAGGATATTTTTCAAAAAATGATGCTGTGGCGGGCGTGACCCTGGGTAATAGAGTGAAGTCCTGCGAAGTCAACAAGCAAATTGACAAAGCGATAATTATTGAGTATTTCATGGTGATTCCTTATAATTGTTGAAAGCAAAATTACAGAAGAGACCATGAATCGGTGCAATCAATCTTTAAATTATGAAGTTTTTAATAAAATTTGTTGGTAGCCGTCTTTTGAGGGGTCTATATTAAAGCATGATTAGAATCGCCCAAAAAAGCCAAAATACCAATCTCGCCAATTTTTCATGGTGGTGGAATCCGTACAGCAACTGGGTGGATACTATCGCGTAGATTATTACATTTAATAAAACATACAAAATTAGGACCCGCTCATTGCAGCGGGTTTTTTTGTTCTAAAATAAAAAAGAGAAAGTGATAGCAAATGGATTTAAAGAAAATTGTAATGCAAGAAACAGATATTCCCGACCGTTGGTATAATCTGGCCGCAGACCTGCCCTTTGAACTACAGCCGCCTATCCATCCGGGTACGTTGCAACCCATCGGGCCTGCCGATCTTGCACCGCTGTTTCCCATGGCATTGATTCAGCAGGAGGTCAGCCGCGAGCGTTTTATCCCGATCCCTAATGAAGTGATGGATATTCTTTCACTATGGAGACCAACACCGCTGGTACGCGCCGATAAATTTGAAAAAGCCATCGGTACAAAGTGCAGGATTTATTTTAAAAATGAGTCAGTGAGTCCGGCAGGAAGCCACAAACCCAATACGGCCATTGCCCAGGCCTATTATAATTACCAGGAGGGCGTTGAAACCATCACAACCGAAACCGGTGCCGGACAGTGGGGCAGCGCATTGAGTCTGGCCTGTAATTTCTATGGAATTAACTGCAAGGTTTTCATGGTCAGAGTCAGTTATGACAGCAAACCCTATCGGAAATCCATGATCAAACTGTGGGGTGCTGATATTTCCGCAAGTCCCAGCATGGAAACCGTATCCGGGAGAAAAATCCTGGAGCAGGATCCAGATTCTCCCGGCAGCTTGGGTATCGCCATCAGTGAAGCGGTGGAATTAGCAGCCGGGGACGAAAAGACGAAGTATGCACTGGGGTCTGTTTTGAATCATGTTCTCCTGCATCAGACCGTGATCGGTGAGGAAGCCATCAGGCAGATGAAAATAGCCGGAGATTACCCTGATGTGGTGGTTGGCTGTGTCGGTGGAGGCAGCAACTTTGCGGGGTTGGCATTCCCCTTTATACGTGAGAAACTAGCGGGTAGGGAAACTAAATTTGTGGCAGCCGAACCCGCCGCATGCCCTACACTGACGAGAGGTACGTATAAATACGATTTTGGAGATACGGGTCAGTTGACTCCTATGCTGCCCATGTTTTCGTTGGGGCATAACTTCATACCTGCAAAAATCCACGCCGGAGGGCTCCGCTATCATGGCATGTCCCCGTTGATCAGTGCCCTGGTAAAAAATAAACTGGTTCTGCCAAAAGCGTACGATCAGCAGGGATGTTTTGAATCGGCTTTGTTGTTTGCACGGTCAGAAGGAATTATCCCAGCTCCGGAATCTTCACATGCCATCAAAGCGACTATTGAGGAAGCTCACCAGGCCGATGCGAAAGGTGAGGAGCGGGTGATCCTCTTTAACCTCAGTGGTCATGGACATTTCGATATGTCGGCCTATGACGCATTTCTGGATTCAAAACTTATCAGCAGTGAACTCAATGAGATTGATCTGAAAAAGAATCTTGAGTCTCTGGATGACCTGCCCGAAGTTGCATAATCTTTTTATTTAGATAAGGAGGAAATATGAAGGAACAATCCAAGAAATAGGTCTTTAGTTAGTTTCGTTTTGCAAACAGGGTTTAAGGGAAAGGAGGTAATGTGTTGACAGAAAACAATTGGTTTCCGAAGATTACTTTAGGGGGATGTCGTTGATATTCGTCTGATTGGAATCTTCGGATATAGAAATCGTGGTAGATTAAGAAGTTTTATCTACCATGTAAGCATGGGGCTGGCCGTAAGGCCGGCCCCTGTTTTTATAACGAATTCATGCAAATGAATAACGAAAATATCTTAA
>CAZIYQ010000176.1:0-6037 GCA_964543505.1 uncultured bacterium
ATTACTCTTACAGAGGGGATCTGAAATACGCTCGCTTTTGCAAGTTTATTTCCCTTTGGTATTTGCAATTCTATCTAATTTTCTTCGAGAGAATTGATGCAGATTTTATTCGTCACGGCAGAGGTTTCACCCTATTCGAAGGCAGGCGGTTTGGCCGATGTCTCCGAAGCGCTCCCTTCCGAATTGTCAGGGTTGGGGGAACATTTAATCGTCATCACTCCCCTTTATTCACTCATTGACCGGGAAAAATATAAACTTATTCTTGCCGGCATTCCGGGCGAAATCAATATGGGGGGAGAGCACCAATCCTACAGATTATTTGAAGCCCGGGACGGCCGACAAACCCGTCATCAAATTTTCTTCATCGAAAATGAGACTTTTTTCAATCGACCGGGAATTTACACAGCTCCAGACGGTAGTGGGTTTGAGGATAATACCGAGCGATATTTTTTCTTTCAATTGTGCGTCATAGATCTGTTGAAACGTGCAGTCTTCCACCCGGACATGATCCATTGCCAGGATCATCACAGCGGACTCATTCCCTTAATAATCCGGAGTTTGGAAAATCCGGTCCCAGTGCTTTTCACCATCCATAATTTTGATTACCGCGGTCATTTTACTGAGAACGATCTGCAATGGCTGCCAGGGTCTGTTGTAAAACAGATCAGGGAAACCAGAAAGAGCTATTTCAGCAGCATGGCTCAAGCCCTGATCCATGCGGACCGGATCAATACGGTCAGCCGTACCTATGCAGCGGAGTTGTTGTCCCGACCCGATTTGTCCTTTGAGCTTTATGGGCTTCTGAAGCGAGCCCGACAAAAGTTCAGCGGCATCTTGAACGGAGCCGATACCCGGTACTGGAATCCGCTCACCGATCCCCATCTTTCAACCCATTATTCTACAGAAGATCTCTCAGGCAAGCAGGATAACAAAAAAGAACTGCAGAGGCGATGTGGATTCCCAGTAGATGAACGGACAGTGCTTTTTGGTTCAATTGGCCGGCTGGTGGAAAGCAAGGGCTATCCGCTGATCCTGGCCTGCCTTGAGAAACTCATCCGTCGCGGTGTGCAGGTCATTTTTCTCGGCAGTGGTGATAAAACGATTGCCGGAGAGCTTAAAAGATTCGCCAGGGAATATCCCCGGCAAATTTCATTTAACGGGGAATTCAACGAAAAACTGGCTCATTTGATTGAGGCGGGATCTGATATTTTTATGATGCCGTCCAAGTTTGAACCCTGTGGACTCAATCAGATTTATAGTCTGAAATACGGAACCGTTCCAGTAGTGCACCGCACCGGCGGGCTGGCTGACACGGTAGAGGATTGGGATGGCGCTACTAAGGGTACGGGTTTCGTCTTTGAACCCTACACAGCAGATGCCTTTTATTCTGCGATAGACCGAGCGCTATCAGCCTATGCTGATCAGCGTATCTGGCAGAAAATCCAGCTGAACGGCATGGTCAAAGATTTTTCCTGGCAGCATTCTGCACAGCTGTACAGGAAACTCTACCAAAAATTAATTGGAGATAAAAATGATGCCTGATTTAAAGAAGATTGCTGCGATCATCCTGGGTGGCGGCCGCGGTGAAAGATTGTATCCATTGACCAAATTGCGTTCAAAACCTGCCGTTCCCATTGGGGGGAAATACAGACTCATTGACGTTCCCATCAGTAACTGTATCAATTCCCACATGAACCAGATCTATATTCTGACCCAGTTTAATACGCATTCGCTCCATCGGCATATTTTTCAAACCTACTTCTTTGATGTATTTAATCACGGGAATATTGAGATTCTGGGTGCGCAGCAGACATTGGCCAATACCAACTGGTTTCAGGGCACGGCGGATGCGGTTCGCTCCTATTGGCCCATTTTAAAAGAGCTGGATGTCGATTATTATCTCATTCTGGCAGGGGATCATTTGTATTCCATGGATTATCGTGAATTTTTTAAATTCCATCGTGAGTCCGGTTCAGATCTGACCATTGCCGTGAAACCAATGCCTGTATCCCAGGCAAATCAATTGGGTATTTTACAGACGGATGAAGATGACCGGATATGGGATTTCGTTGAAAAACCCCAGAGCCGAGAGCGATATGAGAATTTTATCGAAAAAGATGGCCAGGATGAAGCCGTGCTGTCCTCCATGGGCATCTATATTTTTTCTAAATCGGTTCTGGATGAAGCACTTAAATTTGAAGGGAACGATTTCGGGAAAAACATCATCCCGGTGGCAATTGAGCGCTACCGTACATCAGCTTTCCGCTTCAAGGGTTTCTGGGAAGACATTGGTACGATTAAGACATTTTTTGAAACCAGTATTGACATGACCAGGCCTGATCCAAAATTTTCTTTTTACAAACCAGGCAGGCCGATTTATACACACCCGAGATTTCTACCGGCCTCACGATGTGATCGAACGCAAATCGATCAATCCATCATATCAGAAGGATGTATCATCGGCAGTGCCATGATCAAAAACTCCATCCTTGGGATTCGCAGTATCATCGGGGATGATACCAGGCTGGATCAGGTCTATTTCATGGGTGCAGATCGATATGAAAGCAATGGGGCAGCCGGTGAACCCCCGGTAGGTTTGGGGGAGGGCTCTGTGTTGTCCCGGGTGATCGCGGATAAAAATGTGCACATCGGTAAAAATGTACGTCTGACCAATGCAAAAAATATTCAGCAAAAAGAGACTGACCTCTATACAATCAAAGACGGGATCATCATCATTCCCAAAAACGCCATTATCCCCGATGGTATGGTTGTGTAAGGTTTAGCGTTTGCACTGAAATCACTCCGTCTATATCGATTACTTAATGCAGGGGAGAGCCTCCAGTCTTGCAGGATATTACTCCGGAAGTAAGTTGATCATCGTCAGGGAGGTTTTATCATTCTGCGGCGTGGATATGTTAGCAATGAACGTTGTATTTTCTTTCGTGGGGTTCATGTGATTCTCCTTTTTTATCTACCAACTTAATTTAGAGAATCCTGAGTCACACCTTGATCTTATCCTATTTTACAGAAAGAAATTTATACCATCCAAGACACACCAACCAGCAACATTTCGGACTTCACTTTCCACCTCGCATTGCCTGGCAGGCCTTGGCGACTTCGGCGAGTTCTTCGGGATTCAGAAGGTTTTGGGCAGTCTCAAAAACCTCTCGCTCCTCGTAGCGAATGTGCCTGTCAAGTAATTCGCCAAATCGCCCTAAGTTCTCCGCAGATCGAACCATCTTCGGTGAAAAAAAATTACGGAGGAGTTTATGCTCATCAAGCAATCTTTTTGAAAGTTGCAATTCACCATGTTTCTCGAGCGGTGGGGCGATGAGGGATTCCTCAATTTGAAAATGAGGTTCAAGCTCGATCTTGAAACTTAACTCTACCTCTGCCCACACTTCACGGGATGAGAGTCTATCTTTGCCAGCAGCGGCCTTCCTGGCCTTGCGAGCCAACACCAGGCCATGATGGTGATCTTCAGAAAGATCGCGTAATTCAGGAATTCGTTTCATAAACCATAATATTTTCTTTATATAAATTCGCGGAAATCCTATCGATTTGCCATTCAGAGTTCGCGGGCATGAAGTTTAGATGAGGCGCTTTAACAATTACCTTTTTGCCATGAAGTTCATTTAAAAACGAAATCTTAATAAAGATTAGGCTGCGTCTGTAAGCTAATCTCATTTAGTATTTGTCAAGACACCCAATACGAGCTGTTGCGAATAGTTTTTTAACTCAAGCTGCTTGGAGCTTGAGCTAAAACTGATATTATATGAATAGCGATATTCAATTGACCACCTTTTATAGCGGTACTCGAGTCCAAGATCCAGCCCCCAATCAAATTTATGAAATTCTTTTTGAAAAATTTGTTCTTGTACATCCGTTGGAGTTATCCCAAAAGCAATTTCGGAGCGATGAATAGCAATATCCACTCGCGGGCCGATTGAAAAATTCACATTGTCGTGTTCAGGGATAAAATAGTGCATTAAAATTAGCGATGTACTCATATAGTAACAATAGTTGTAATAACTCCACTGAGAAATTATATCACCATTACTGCCACGAAAAGTATATAATGGACGAGAGCCTTTTCGAATCAAATAAATGTTTGATGCAATCTTATTGGATGCATTTATATTATCAATTCTAATTCCAATACCAACTGTTGGGAAAAGCAGGTTGTTACTCTGGAGACTATATCCATCATATTCAAGAAATTCTACATCCTGCCAAGAATCGGATATTCCAAGGTTTATTTCTATTGGATAAGAAACCTGGATAAAAAGGAATAGGATGAAGATGTATTTAATCATGAAGAAGTAACCCCCTTGACTTGGACAGAATATTCCAATCTTAAAGTGTAAACCCGCTTTCCTGTTCCATAGCTTATTAAACTTTCTATATTACGACATAGTTAAAAAAGCGCGTGGGATTCAATCTTTCAAAACGACAGTCACATCACTATTCTGATAACTATCCACTTCCTGAAAACATAGTAAATTTAAGGAGAAAGATAACAAGCTACAGCCTTAAATTAATTCTACATATCCTTCCCGGAGGAAAATCCTTTTCAACAAAATATGTCCATCGAGTTTCTCAATCCTTTCACTGGTCAAAATCGTGGATCCGGTATAGCAATTTAGGTCAAAATTAAAATCGGATGCCAAGGTTTCTGTGAAAACTAGCTGGCCCCCCCCCGTTTTTTATAATGCCTCAAATAGTCCAAGCTGGTTTGGGTTATTCCGTGCAGTTTTAGCCCCAAGCCTGAAGGTTCTAAGGCCAGAACCCATGAGTAAGATCTGCATGATTGTGGTGATTTTGTAGTACACAAAGCCCAGTAATTCCTTGAACTGGTATTTTTCCCTGACTTGTATCCTCTTATCCAAAATCAATTTAGTATGTAAATCACGGGTCTGGCTGTATAACAGATACATGGCAACGGTAATTACTGGCATCATGCTCTGTAAACCATTGAAAGTTCGTATCTGAATAGCTTCCAAATTATACTGATCTTTTACATGACGATGATACTCCTCAATCTTCCAGCGATATCCATAACCTTTGAAACATTCTTCGCAGACTTCACGGGATGTTGTCTTATCACTGCTGACCAAGTACCAACTGTATCCTTTATGATGGCCCTTTGCCACAACAAGCCACAATTGTTTATCAGAATAGATTCGGCCACTTTCCGGGTGAACATAATTAACCTTCACAGCACCTAAATCATATCTTTCATAAACACTATGATTCTTTTTAATCTTTTCTACAGTGAAGGTATAATACATACGGACCCTGTGAGATACTTCCTTTAAAGTTCGAACCCTGTTGAGATATTGCAGTTTCCCCTTACCCGTCATACGAATAATAAAGAATTTGCTCCGAGTCAACAGATGATCGATGAGTATTTGACGATCACCTCCCCGATCAATGACCCAAATTAACTTTTTACACACGTATTCAGAAACAAGGTCAATTGCCGAAATGATTTCCTGATTCTCACTCAAGGTACCCTTCATAAAACTATACAGTTTACTATAAAGTGGAAACAAGCGGCTCCCGTCTCTTCGAACACCGACGATATTGGCCAACCAGTAACCGGGACCTATTCCTTTGGTTAATCCATCATATACACGAGTTAGCCCTTCCATAGCAGTGGCATACTTTTTCTGGATATCACTTAAATCAAAAAGCAGATAATCACCATGGTGGAAAGCATTCTTAACAGACTGGATGTGACCTGTTATCAATCTTTCCCAGAATCCATCTTTGTTATAGTGTCTTCTGAAACGTTCTTGAGTCTTTTTTAATTTAATTTTGTCATGCAAGTAGGTTGCCATCTTGGTGACAATGATGCTCTTACTGGTGAGTATTCCATGGCAAGCTTCTTCTACGAAACGCATCTCTGGCTTACTGATATATTTTGATAGACGATGGTAATAGGAATTAAATTCCGACTGGATTCTGGCAGTATTTTTATCAAACATAGACGTAGCTCCTTTATTGTGTAATTCATTGGTTTTTAACCACCTAA
>CAZIYQ010000177.1:0-5962 GCA_964543505.1 uncultured bacterium
GCCATAGAATCTTTTCTTTAAAGACTCGTGCACAATAACGATACGCTTTAAATCAAGGTCTTCAGGAGACGCTTCCATGGTTGACTGTTCAAATATCTGAAAAACATATTTTTGAAGAACATTGAACCATGCATCATAAACCTCTGCTGGTGCCATTCGCGTTTCACCAGGCAAATGCGCCAACTTATCCAGTAGCCGATAAAAATCGGTTTCAGTTACCTGCCAGAATTGAGCATCAATCCTGCTCATATCTCCTTTGACATCTTCCGGACGACGAAACCATGCAGACTTCACCGATTTTCGCAGTATTGGCACAACCTCTCTGGCTGCACGGATTAGCTCACCTGCCCAATCAATAAGATTCTTTTTTTGACTCTCATTAAGGTTAAATATCGGAAACCGTGAATCGTACCAACAACGGGCTTTCATATTGTCCATGTCAAAACCAAAGCACCATAAAGCACCTGTTTGACCATCACATATCAAGTGCCTGCGTTCCTCATTGAAAAATCGAACTATTATGGCTGCCTGTTCTCCCGAATCAGGTTCTTGAAGCACCAGCCCTAGCCAATGGCGATACCCCAACCCGCCTTCCTGCCCTTTAAGAGATAGCGGAGGTTTTTCTTTTTTTGGGTCGATTCGATACGGTGTTAATGGATGAATCCATGCCCCTTCATAATTGGTTCCAAAGTTCTTGGTTTGATAGGTTCTGAATACGGGTACATGTGTTTCACCGCAAATGTCACAATCACCTGACTCTTCTGGTTCGTTGAGCCTGATCCTGCGGGGCATACCCCAGTACATTTGTAATGCTGCTACAGTCTCTGGAGTAGTTATTGCTCCCTTTTGTTGTGATAATCTCGTCGCACCCATCCATGGCAATACTGAAGCACTAATTACATCCAATGGGCATATAAGCTCTTCCTTATTGAGCACATTCACCCAAAGCTTCAGCCATAAACTTTCATCGGTGTTATCTGTTACAATCAGCGTCGTTAACGGCCCGCCTCCTCGCAAGCCTACACGATGACCCTGCCCACCACTGGGTGCATTTAGCTGGAGAGAAAACAGTGCCGAAGCTGCACAGCCAGAACAGACACATTCCACCGCAGACCTCTTAATAAAATGATCTAAATTATCCTTTATTGTCTTGGCTCCGGGAGCCTCTAGCAAAAGAGCGGGTATAGGTTTTATCTCCCCTTCGGGCAAATGATAATCCTGCATAAACGCTGCACCATCAGGATTATAGAGTTCAAACGCCTCTTCCACTTTTCCAAATGCTTCTCGTAACTCGTCAGATGAAGGTGTTTCTTCCCACCGTTCCAACCAGTCATCTTCATCTTCCGGTGCACAGCATGTTTGCAGCAAACCGATCAGAAATTGATACAACGCTCCCTGGAAGTCAGGCCGTGGTGCATTGATTTCAACAACCGGATTTTCAGATTCAGCAATCTGCCAAGGCATGATGGTATCCTGTGTTCCATCTTTGCGGATCACCGGAATCCACTTATCTGTAATAAGATTCATTATTCCCCTCCTGTTTCAGGATGCCACCCACCGTGAGGACTGTAACACTGCGCTGTTTCATGCGTCAGTGGAAACACCTCCAACCAACGCAATGCTTTTTCCTCTTTTTTCAATGCTTCCACCAGCGATTTCATCTGAGGTAGAATATATGAGCTTACCTTCTCCCATTCATATACTGGAATATTCACCACACTCAAAGCCCACGCATGATGCGAGTCTTCAGCATAGGGCTGCAAACGTCCATCTACAAATCGAGCCAGTGCAACAGATACGGTTTCGACTTCGGTAAGCCGTGTTGGAATGCGTGTCTCCTCATCCCAATCACCACTGGAACGCGTATATCCTTTGTTTAATTTTAATACATTCAGGTTAGCCATGCTGCTCTGGGTTAAATCTTTGCCTTCAGCTTCCCATGAAGCCTCCTGCAAAGCGGGTGGAATTGCATCTTGCGCCTCGTCCCCATACACACCCTCAATCAAATCACGGGCATCATCCGGCATAGTAAACCGACCTTCACCTCCATTCACCAACAACCGAGATGTTAACCAAAGCTGTCCTACATGCGGATAGACAAATTGGGTTCCCTCCTGTTGCTGTTTGAGCCACTCTTCACCGGCATCCTTCGATGGCTCTGGAGCAAACAGGTAAAGAACAGGTATTCCACGTTGATCTATCGTATTCGTTTCTCTGATCCTATTCCCTTGGGCATCACGAATATGCCGCCGCAAACGACCTGCTCGCTGAATAATCAAATCAATCGGTGCCAAGTCAGTAATCAGCACATCAAAATCCAGATCAAGCGATTGCTCTACAACTTGCGTTGCAATCAGAATATGACTTTTTCGTTCTTCATAAGCTGATTTTTCACCAAATCGTTGCAGTGTATCCGCTTCAATTCTCTGCCGATCTATCATAGCGAAACGACTATGAAACAGATGCAAATGATCTTCATTCACCCCTTCACATTCCAATAAATCACGATGGCTTTGGCGTGCGGCTTTTACTGTATTGCGAATCCAACAAACGGATTGGCCCTGATCCACTGCCTGCTGAATTTGCGCCATCACTTCTGCTTCCGAATCCAGCCGTATCACCGTAACCGAACGCTTCACCTCTTCTCGGGTGTCAATTGGTTTTTCACACATCCCAACCGTCGGTAAATGGGTGGCTAGTGGATAGGCACTGTTCACCACACCTGGCGCATCGATTTCCAGCCCACGGTGAAACGCGGCGGTCAACCGCTCACGCATGACTTGAGGCAACGTTGCGGACAGCAAAATCGCACTTCCACCTTGCCTTGCATGTATTTCGAGTAAGTTATCCAACAGTTTCTGCATATAGCTATCGTAGGCGTGGACTTCGTCCACCAGTAACACTTTTCGCCCCAACCCCAGTAAACGCAAAGACTGGTGCCGGGCTGGCAACACAGCTAACAAGGCTTGATCCAGTGTGCCCACACCCACATCGGCCAATAATGCCTTTTTCCGACTATCTGCCAGCCATGCATTGCAATAAGCCGTTGCACTCAATTCTTGCGTTTTATCCGATTGTCCATCTTCATAAATCGTATCATCACGCTGCTCTGAAAGCAGCACAGACTTCTGAAAAGTATCGGACAGGTTTCTGGCACCGTGTGCCAGCATCAGAGAAGGCACATCATTATCCTGATAAAAACGCTGATACACATTGCTTAAACGCTCATACATAGCATTAGATGTCGCCATAGTTGGAAGCGCTACATACAAACCATCTGCCATGCCCTTGCTCAACAAACGATGCGTGAGCACCAATGCCGCTTCTGTTTTTCCTGCTCCCGTCACATCCTCAAGAATGAATAGCTGGGGCTGCTCAGTTAAAGGCTCTTTCATTGCATACTGTTGTAATGGTGTGGGCTGTTTAATAAATGGAAACAGATCAGAAATGCTTTGAAACTCTCGCCTTTGAGGTGTCGATGGCATGGCTCGAATAGCTTTCCCCGCTGAAGGCAATGCGACATCATTCCAGTATTCGGATAGTTTTTTCGGAGTTCTACAATATGTGAAATGTTCCTGATTTGAGCCCAGCCAGTCCGCCAACACTGCCACCCCGGCCAATTGCCAGGATAATGTTTTCAAGCGGCGTTTCATGGACTTATCCAGCAGTGGTGAGAAATCAAATTCAGGGAGCAATAGTGCTAAGGCTTCTTGGGAAAATAGTAAGGCGGCCTGCTCATCCTCATTCTGATAATAATTAGCTATTCTCCCCACTGATTTTTTCGGAGGTATGCCATGATGCCCTGTCACGATCTCCATCCATGGCTCTATCTGATTTAACCATGCACTGTTCTCCGCATTCAGTTTTAACAGTTCAGGCTTGATTGAACCACGCCACAGCCAGAACCCAAGTGAATCATGTCGCTCTGAATACGGCATTCTTGCATTGGTTTTCACCAAACTTGAAGAGATATCCGGCTGCAACCCCTGAAAAGCTCTTGCAAACTTTCCAAGGTCATGAAGAGCCAGACAAAACACGAAAAATTTCTGAAGCCAAACAGGTTCAACATTTAATTGCACAGCCAGTCGCTGACAAAGCATCTTTGCTGGTGCAAGCAGTAGCTGCCCAACTGCCGCTACATCCAAGCAATGATATGGTAGCAGATGATAACTACCATCCTCTCCTGCTTTTCCCCAATATTTGAAATATGCTTCGTTTTCCATTAATGTTTCTCTTCCATCGCCATCCAAATATATGCAACCAATCGGGCATCACCCAAAGCTCGATGTAATTGACAATCAATTGGAATGTCACCTAACAGATACCGTGCAACAGTTTCAAGGCGATAATTGTCCAGATGCGGAAAACGCTTGCGGGCAAGGAGCAGTGTACAAATACTTTTATTGGTCAGTCTTTTTCCCAATAGGGATAACTCCATTCGGATAAACCCTATGTCAAATTTGGCATTGTGGGCAATCAATGGTGCATCTCCTATAAAATTCAGAAACGATGCCCATGCCTGATTAGGGTCTGGCTGACCCTTCAACATTTCAGAAGTGATTTCATGTACTTTTACTGCTTCCCGGTGAATTTTACAGGGAGCATTTATCAAAGTCGAGAGTTCAGAGACAATTCTGTCATGTTGAATCTTTACGGCTGCACATTCAATTACCCGGTCACCTCCCGCGGGACTCAGACCACTTGTTTCCATGTCAATTACAATTATTTTTGAAGGATACTTATCCGCGCGCTTTTTTAGGATTATAGTGTCCATTTAATACTCGCCCGCAAGATAAACTCTAAATTTTGGTACATTGAACGCTTAGAGTGTAATGTTCTCAAAAGATATAATCAATAGGTCAACGTCAATATTCATGGTCTAATATTAAAACATCAAGCCAGTATAATCTACATAAAATAAATTTAAGCTGGGCACTGTCCCTTTTTATACCGAATCTTTTGTCTTCCCTCAAACGGAAGGCTTGCTGACCATCAATTCATCAATCAAATCGGGGAAATTCAAACCGGTGTATTGCCAATCTTCCGGTAAATTGTGTTTGACAAAATTGTACATGGTATAATTCCAATGTTGCTCGAAATCTTTTTGGGTTCGTATAATGTGGTCATGAAATGATTTTTGCCATTGGAATTTGGGTTGACATAATATGCGGCCATGTTTTTCAATATATTTTTCCCGGTATTTCAAAACGGATTTATCAAATTCATTCCCCCGAAGGCGACATTGGCGAATGTCGCCTTCGGGGGAAATCTCGCCTTCGGGGACATGTTTGATTGACATTTTCTGCAAATCCCTTGAATTATGTCCCAAAATAATGTTCATATTCCGTGAAACATGCCGTTTGAAATATTGCATCACCTTAGAATAATTGGCAATATCATTTTTGGGTTCAATCAATAAATGGAAATGGTCGTAATTCAAACAAAATGCAAAAAGCGAAAACCGTTTCAGTTGCTTTGTCAGTTTCAATTCTTCAAGCCATAAATCACAAAATATTCTCTCTCTGAAATAATCTCTCCTGTCTTGAATATTGCAGGTAATAAAATAAATGTAATCACCATAAATACGTTTTTGGCTGTTTTTGTGTGGATGAAACATTTCAAGAACCTTTACCATAAGAAAGGGCAAGAACACAAAATCCCCCACTCCACGTTTGCGCACCGGAAAATAATCGCTCTATTCTCTTAAATTTTCGTATTAAATCTGACTCTGTCTGCATGTGGGTTCTTTTCTAAAAAATATTACTGCTTTGTTCCGGTGGGAGTTCGGAATCAAGTTTGAAACCGGTTTTGTTGGAATAATAATCTGATATGCGGTCATTGCGAAGGTGATAAATATTGTCAGGTAATTCAGTAAAACGACGATTTGGTGCTGAAATAATATAGCTACTAAATAGGGCTTCCTCAATTAGTCCTATCCTGCATAACAGCAGATGTTAGAAAA
>CAZIYQ010000178.1:0-5945 GCA_964543505.1 uncultured bacterium
CGCCGGGCCTGGAAATCTTCAAAATTACTGCAGATCGAAACTTCCAGGTAGCGTTTCATGCCCGGTGCCCAAACTTCAAGATCATAACATTTGGCCGCAGAAAAAGATAGATCCCCTGTGCTCAACTCCACGACCCTGTAGTGCAGACCGAGTTCCTGCAGGATGCTTTCGGCATCGGCGGTAAGGGATTCTAATTCATCATAAGATGACTCCGGTGTGACAAACTTTACCATTTCCACTTTATTGAACTGATGAACTCTCAGCAGACCTCGGGTATCCTTACCGTAACTCCCAGCCTCTCTGCGGAAACAAGCGCTGTAGGCCGTGTATTTCCGCGGAAGTTCACCTTCATCCAGGATCTCCTCGGCATGTATATTGGTAATTGGGATCTCCGCAGTGGAGATGCAGTATAGCTCATCCGAGGCAATTTTGTACATGTCTTCTTCAAATTTTGGCAGTTGACCCGTTGTCTGGGTCGCTGTTCTTGTGGTGAGGAAAGGCGGAAATAGTTCGTAATAGTCCTGGACTTCAGTATGGTAATCCAGCATGAAATTGATTAGGGCTCTTTCCAGTTTAGCGCCCTTCCCGGTATAGAGGGGAAATCCTGCACCAGACAATTTAACGGCTCTTTTCAGATCAAACAGTCCCAGGGATTCTCCAATCTCAAGATGATCTTTCAAGGGGAAAGTTTTTTCAGTTTGGCTGCCCCACTCCCTTACAAATCGGTTGTCGGATTCATCCGTGCCAATGGGAACACCCTCATGGACAATATTAGGGACATACAGGAGTTTTTCCTGTAATTGCTGATCAATTTCCTTCAATTCCAAATCCAGTGCTTTGATCTTTTCAGAAACCTGCCGCATTGCTTTAATTTCTGCTTTGGCATCCTGTTTTGTTTTCTTCAGGTTTGCAATCTGCGCGGATGTTTTATTTCGTAAAGCTTTTAATTGCTCCACTTCTTTCAAAATGCTCCGACGCTGTTCATCCCGGGATAAGATTCCATCAATGTCTGCTTCGCAGCGTTTTTGGGCTACAGCCTGGCGCACTCGTTGAGTATTGTTTCGGATGAATTTAATAGATAACATATTTGGGGCTTGCTCTCATTTTTTGAATTTAATTTTTTTCAGTAGTACTAATTTGGATTAATCGTAACTCTCGTAATTGAATGTTGATTGTATCGGTGGCTTCAAATATTTAAGAAATTTCACTTTTGAATATTATAGCGAATCGACAGCATTAAATCAGTGAATTCATCTTGGTTGTACAGCTGACGGGTCCAGTATTCAGCCAATGACAGATTCAGATAAAAATGATATCTCACCTGCCTTTCCAATTCAAATTTTACAACAGATCGTCGATAGATCGGATCGCTCAAAAAATCGTGAAAATTCTGATCATAAATTGCTGAAATGTCCTGCTGGCTCCAACGTGTTTTCTCAAGGGATATCCGCAAAGTATTGCTTTCAGCGATAACCGTTTGCAATTGAAAACGAAAATCGTCAGAATTGCCACCGGCCCAAAAACCAATATTGTAATTATAATGCTGAGGGTTATTGATGGCAAAGCGGTGAATGTAGGTGCGCGGGTCACACCAACTGTATTCCAGATTCAAATACAGATAATGCTGTTCAATTTCAAACAGGTGAGACAGACCCAATTGCAGCGCAAACCAGTTGTGATTATACTCTGAACTGAAAGTTTTGTAGGGGGACCACTCATCCATAAAAAAGGCGCCGTAAAAACGAGATTTTGAGATGATCCAGCTCCAGTCAAATCCCATTTGAATATTATCGATGTCCCCCAGTGAGTGTTGCGCAGACCAGTAGGGGAAAATGGGATTTACATATTCGAGTATTGAGCCTGAACCCCCAAAAATGACCTGTTCATAAAAACCAAATCTGATATTTTCCCGCAACTGCAGATCCAGCCGGTGCTGGGCAATATATCGCGAATAAACCGGATATTTGTCTTTACTGTTGAGTGAATCCTCATAGAGATTTCCGTACAAACCTAAATCAGGAATGTTTGAGTAAAGCGACCCCATAATAGAAGTGAAATGAATTCGATGTGAGATGATATAATGCAGACGAATTTGAGCAAAGGCAGGCATATTGGCGGAAATACCCAGATTGCTGTAAGGGGATGGTCCAGCCGAGCTTTTGAATTTTCCAAAGGCCAACTCAAAATTGCCCGACATGAGTGCAATTCCCCCCTGACCTTCGTCAAAGTCAACTCCATTGTCGGGCCACTGGGTTCTGGTATGAAAATCTGCACTTAAATCGGGATTATAGGGAAACAAGCGGTCTGCACTGCTGATGGATTTACCTGCGGTACTCATGGCCGTATGTTTGTTAAACCTGCCCCAGGCATAGACCCACAGATTGATATAGGGGGCGAAGATGGGAAATGTACCGGACACTTTGACGCCGGGGGTCAGCCACAGCACACCGGAGGGCACGGAATCAGGAGATAGCTCAAAACCCGCAGTGCTGTAGCGAAGCGCAAATACGGGTTCAACACGGATTGAATTCGATAAATTACCGAGGAGGTTAAAAAAAGCGGGGCCTTTGCTCTTTACCCGAACCGGCTGCAAAAACAGATCGTCAGTCAGTTTCCCATTCAGAATTGAGTTGATCTCGCTATCCGTTTGCTCTGTCTGTGAGAGGTCAGTTGTAAGCCCTTGCGCCGGCAAGGCTGCCACTGTCAGGCAACTCAACAGCACAATTAATTTTATGTGGTCCCTCATTTCAGATCAAGATTTGTTTTAAAATAGCGAATGGTTTGATTTAATCCTTCTTCAAGGGAAATCTTCGGTGTCCATTTTAATTGTGATTTAGCCAACGAAATGTCCGGCCTTCTGCGTGCGGGGTCATCCTCCGGAAGAGCTTGAAAGGAAATACCTGATTTACTGCCTGTCAATGAGATAATCTCACTGGCCAATCCTTTCATGCTGATCTCAACCGGATTCCCAAGATTGACCGGTTGACGGATATCACTCTCCATGAGCTGAACAAGACCCCTGACCATATCTGAAACATAGCAGAATGAGCGGGTTTGGGAGCCATCCCCATTGAGGGTTATGGCATCTCCGGTGAGTGCCTGCAGTATGAAGTTGCTGACCACTCGTCCATCCTGGAAAGACATCCCCGGGCCATAGGTGTTAAAGATCCTGGCAACTCTGATTTCGGTTCCATACTGCCGCTTATAATCAAAAAATAAAGTTTCAGCGCAGCGTTTCCCTTCGTCGTAACAGGATCGGATCCCAATGGGATTGACATTCCCCCAATAACTTTCAACTTGAGGATGCACCAGAGGAGTTCCGTAGATCTCACTGGTTGAAGCCTGCAAAATTCGGGCATTATTTCCCCTGGCCAGGTCCAGTGTATGAATTGCCCCAAGCACAGATGTTTTCATAGTTTTCACCGGATCCTGCTGATAATGGATGGGACTGGCAGGACAGGCAAGATTATAGATTTGCTCAACCTCAAAGTCCAGCACATCGGTGATGTCCTTTTGAATGAAGCTGAAGTTCTCTATTTTCTCGAGCTGTTGAATATTATCACCATTACTGGTGTGAAGATTGTCCACGCAGAGGACATTGTGCCCCACCTCCAGCAGTAGTTTACACAGGTGAGATCCGATGAGGCCTGCACCGCCGGTTACCAGTATCCTCATCCTATCGCTCTGCCCAGTTTAAGCACATATTCGTTAAGAGGATGGTAGCCTGCTGAAATTGACAATCTATTCCCTCCATCTGGGACAAAACAAAATAACCGTGATGAATACACTTTACAGGCTCTTAATAATAATGGCAGTGGAAGTCAAAATATTGATGATGTAGATAATGTTGTATTTTTGGATGGCATCATTTTGAAGCAGGATTTTATACACTACAAAAAGTAAAATGAGCAGATAACCCGTTATGGGCGGGATAATTTCAGAATGATGCAAAGTGGAGAACAATAGGATAATGATCAGCAGAAATTCAGTTGGTGAATCGAAAATATTATGATGTTTGAACATGCCCGGTGCTGAAAACAAAGCCCCCAATATTAAAATGAACCACAGCGTGATTTCAGCATGACCCATTTCCATAGGGAGTGTCCCCATTTTACTGACAATGATATTCAAGCCCGCCAGCAGGATCATGCCGATACTTACATTGGCCCTGCGCCCTGCATTCTTATCTAAAATGAACAGATAGGCCGTAACCAATGCCACAAATACCATGACGATTCCCGTATGACCAACCACAGGAGATTTGTAAATTTGATAAATTGAGATGCAGCAAAGCAGAATTGCAAAAAAATAGACATAGGCATTTTTAAGGACCGGGAATTTCTCAAAGACTTTGCTGTAGAATGGTATCTCAAGGGATTTCTTATCTCTCAAATCGTAGCGCAGGATGAGATAAATATGCTGTAGTGTAAAAATGATCAGCAACGCTAAGGAAATCACCAGCCATCTGTCAAAAGTCTGCAGATAGCCAAAAGTCAGCAGAGCCGCAATTCCCTGAACAGAGTACAGCAGGAAGACCGTATTTTTGTGGGAAATGCCCTTGTCCATTATTCTGAAATGAATGTGGCTCCTATCAGCCAGGAAAATATTTTTACCTCGCAGTAGCCTTTTAAAAAAGACCACGGTCATGTCGATAATGGGTACTCCGAGGATCAATATCGGTGCCCAGAAGGGTATATTCGCGGCTTTGACGGCGATGAGACTGAGCACTGCATAGGAATATCCGATCAAATAACTGCCGCTGTCCCCCATGAAAATCATGGCAGGGAAGGTATTCGCCCGCAGAAACCCGAAAATAACTCCCCCGATGATCAGGGTTAAGGTAAAAAAATCTGTGCTACCAAGAAAAAAGAAAAGAATGCCGATCCCGATGATCGCTAATCCTGCTGCTAATCCGTCCAAACCATCGATTAAATTGACAGAATTGGTTACCGCTATAATGTAGATGATCGTCAAAACTGCCAATACTGCCGGATGATGCGACAATATGGGAATTTCTAAATGTATCCGGGTAATACTGACAAATAGCAGAGCTGCCAGTGCCTGGGCAAAAAGTTTGTTGTAGGGAGAGATGGTTTTTATATCATCAGCCAGTCCAACCATGACCAAAAAGGAGGCCCCCGCCCCATAGGTGATCAGTACAATACTGTAATCCATAAAGATCGTTACGGATATCAGTAATGGGATGAAGAATATGATACCACCCGTCGTCGGCGTTGGACGAGCATGCATCTTGCGATAATTGGGGTGATCCAGAATATCAAGGTAATTCAGCAATTTTACACCGACAGGCATCAGTACCATCGTCAGCAGGAATGGGATCAGGATCACAAAATAATTATGCATCTCAGACATCATTTGGAAGGTTCCAATTCACTGCTAAATTTATGAAGGACAGACTCGTATGCACCAAGGATCATTTCCCAGCGGAAATGCTCCTGAAAGCGCCGTGTGCTACTAAGTGACAATTCCTTGAGCAGTTCCGGAGAAGCCAACAGCTTATCCAATTCTTGGCTGCATTCCAATATTGTACTGAAGTAGCAATTCCCGGGGCCGGCCACCCAGTGGTTGTAAGGATTATCCCGGGCTAATATCGGCAGTTCTGCCCCCATGGCCTCTACGAGAGAGGGATTGGTCCCTCCCACCGTATGTCCATGCACGTAGAGTTTGGCAAATTTCCTGAGTGCATTGACCCTTTCTTCTTCATAGACGGCACCGAGGAAGATAGTGGAATCATTGGCTACTGTACGCAATTTCCAGTGATAGCGTTCTTTTTCGAAATCGACACCGCCAACGATGACCAATTTTTCTGCACGGGGTTTCTGGTTAAACGCCATTATGATCTCCAGGAGTGAATTATCTTCTTCAATCCTGCAGATGGTGAGAATGTAATTATTTTTTTGCATCCCGTAATCTTCCATTATCCT
>CAZIYQ010000179.1:0-5937 GCA_964543505.1 uncultured bacterium
GTATATCAACTTTTGTTAGTCTATTGGAAAACATACTAAATCAACAGAATCATAAATGGTCAACAGATATAAAATCAATTTCTGAGGTCTCTAGTAACTAAAAATTCACTCAACCAATTATTACTCTCCTTATCACATTAGAATAATTTATCCATATTCTAAGTTTTAGAATATTGCATTCATCCGGATTCGAATCCTTTGTACCAATTCCCCATCCGGATAATTTGCCTGCATCCCTGGAAATATTTTCCTCCTATTTACAATATTCTATTTTATAATATTGACCTAATTAGATTCATAGTTCTATTAAAATAACGGTTTAATATGATAAGGAACCTTATTTGATCCCATCTACAGCATACGTTACCATCCGGCATATTATTTGACATATACAAACTACTGACCCTAAAGTCAGGTGAACGGATGTTATTTCAAATCCTTCTTTACCTGTAGATAAGTTTTGTCGATTGATAGTTAGGAATTATGACGAACAATAATAAAACATCCGGATCAATTCGGATTCAACAGCTGGATCAACTCTACGAACACCTGCTCAATGTTCTACCTGTCTCAATCATTATGTCAACTATTCTTGGTATCGTGCTCTGGCCAACAACCGATCACAGAGTAATCGTTTTATGGTGGCTTGTAGTCAGTATTAGCTCAGTATTGAGACTGGTTTTAGCCAAAAAGTATAAAAAGAACCGCGAGCATTTAGACCGAACAAAAATCTGGTATCGTCGTTATTATTCTATGGCGATAGCCGCTGCAACGGCATGGGTTGTAATTGTGATTGTTGCTTTTCCTGCAGATGATATCTTCAGACAATTTTTGATAATTTTAGTATTGGCGGGATTGTCAAGCGTGACCATCATTAGCATGGCGTCCATGCTGAATGTTGTAATCACTTATGTATCAATATTACTCTTTCCTTTGGTAATTAGGCTTTTGGTTATTGGCGACAGCCTTCATCTAGCGACGGCCGTTATGGTCTTTCTCTATTTACTCGTTCAGATAGCGAGCGCATTTAAAACGAACGCAACATTAACAGAAATTCTACAGCTGAAAACTGATATTTTAAAAAAGGACATTGATCTTCAGAAATCAGACGCATTGTATAGGATAATTGCTGACAACCTTCCGGTTGGGATTGCAATGGTGAGTAAACACGGTACAATCCAACTGATGAATAAAATGTTGAGCCTAATTTTTAATGTTGATCCCAAGGTATCAGTAGGGAAAAACATCACCGAAATATTCGGTGAATCCATGGATGCCGGATATTTAAGTAAATTGAAGAACTTTCTCAAATCTGGAAAATATTTTAATCTTGAATCAGAGGAATTAAGTTTTACTTCAACAATCAGATTTTTAAAGTACAGTGGAATTACATTCAGCTTAGGTGAGGAAAAACAAAAATCCTATATCCTACTCTTTACCGATATCACAGAACAGAGAACTGCGGCCGAAAAAATAGCTGAAAAGGAAGAGCGTTTCAGAAGCATTATCGACCATAGCAATGATGTCTTTTATATTCATGACACAAATCATAATATGATCTATCTAAGCCATCAAACAAAAAAGATATTTGGTTATGACCCGCAGGAAATGCTCACTGAATGGAATTCTTTGGTTACCAATAATCCCCAGAATGCACGAGAACTGAGACTAACAGAAAAAGCCATTCAGACTGGAATAAAACAGAGGAATTTTATTATACAGGCCAGGAAAAAAGACGGCACCCCTATTTACGTGGAGGTGGATGAGTCACCCGTTAAAAATGAGCAGGGTGAGGTCGTTAATATTACCGGTGCTTTGAGAGATGTAACTGAAAGGGTAAAAGCAGCGGAAAACCTTAAACACTACACAGAAGAATTGCAGAATTCAAGGGCTGCGCAGGAAAAGAATATTGCCCGTCTCAACGAATTATTAAAACAAGTGGCCCGAGAAAAAGAAAAGGCTGAAGCCGCCGATAAAACCAAGAGCGAATTTCTGGCAAATATGAGCCATGAGATCCGTACTCCTATGAATGGCGTCATTGGGATGACCAGTTTGCTCTTGCAGACGGAGTTGGACGCCGAACAAACTGAACTCGCTCAACTCGCCCTAAACAGTGCGAATTCCTTACTCTCACTGATCAATGATGTGCTGGACTTTTCAAAAATGGAAGCGGGAAAACTTCAATTTGAAGAAATCCCGTTTAATTTGAGAACGACACTGGAAGATGTAATCGAATTACATGTTTATGCTGCGGAGGAAAAAGGAATTGAAATCACTAATCTGATCAACGCGGATGTTCCTTTGAATTTGATAGGTGATCCGGGCAGAATTCGTCAGGTGATTGCAAATTTAATCAGTAATGCCCTAAAATTTACAGAAAAAGGTGAAGTTTCACTTTGTACGTCTTATCTGGGCGCATCCAAAGACAAAAAAGGAATATTGAAATTTGAAGTAAAAGATACAGGGATTGGTGTCCATCCTGATAAGTTGCAGAATCTCTTCAATGCTTTCACCCAGGCAGATGGAACCACAACCCGCAAATATGGCGGCACAGGCCTTGGTTTAACAATCTCAAAGAGGCTCACTGAGATGATGCAGGGTGAAATTGGTGTCGAAAGCGAAGAAGGAAAAGGTTCTACTTTTTGGTTTACTGTTCATCTCAAAATTCAATCCGATATTCAGTCAGATTCATCGGACACCACTGAATTATCCGAAACAAATCTTGTAAACGTAACTATCCTGTCAGTTGATGATAATGCAACAAATCGACGGGTCCTGCAGGGCATGTTGAATTCGTGGGGTTGTGTTCATGAGGAGTTTGAAGAAGCAAAATCTGCTTTGCACAGACTCCTTGAGGCTGCAGAAAGTGGGAGACCTTACCGGATTGCAATATTGGATATGTTGATGCCGGATATCGACGGGAAAATGTTGGGGAAGATGATAAAAGCTGAACCAATACTGCAGGATTTAAAACTCGTCATGATGTCATCATCCGGAAATCGGGAAGATTCAGAGCAACTAAGAGATATTGGATTTGATGAATACCTATCAAAACCGGTTAAGCAATCCCAGCTGTATAATACTCTGTTAAATCTTATAAATGCTCCTGTTAAAAAAACATCAGAGTCGATACAGGAAAGACCAAAAAAGGAAATGGGGAATCATGCCGCTGCAGAGGAGTCTTTGAAGATTTTGTTAGCAGAGGATAATATTATAAACCAGAAAGTAGCCGCTAAAATTCTTGGGAATATGGGTTTCAGTCTAAAGATAGCAGAGAATGGTCTTGAAGCGATCAAACTGCTTCAGGATGAATATTTCGATTTGGTTTTGATGGATGTACAAATGCCGGAACTGGATGGACTTTCAGCTACTCGAAGGATCAGATCGGCAAAGGTTTCAGTACGAGACCCGGAAATTCCCATTATCGCTATGACGGCTAACGCAATGAAAGGGGATCGGGAGATATGTCTCGAGGCTGGAATGAATGACTATATTTCGAAGCCAATCGATCCTGTAAAATTAAGAGAAACAATTCTGCGCTGGGGTCGAGTCTCTGGAGTAGAAATGAGCGGTTCGTTAAAAAACCAACCAGATACTGACAGCTCGATTTTTGACAGGGATGGACTTTTGGAACGCCTTGGCGGAGACGAAGAATTCCTAACAGAAATGGTGGTGCTCTTTCTCAAGGAAACTCCCGAACAGATCAAATCTATTGCCACCGCAATTGAAAACCAGGATTCTAACGAAACACGCAAGACCGCTCATACACTCAAAGGTGCTTCAGCTAATATAGGTGCGGTTGAGTTAGCTTCTGTGGCAAAAGAGCTTGAATTTTCAGCAAAGGATGACAATATTTCTTCAGCAAGTGAGATATTCAGCGCGTTGGTTCGAAAATATCATCGTTTAGAAGAAATTATGAGAGAGATTGGGTAGGGGTTAAAAAGGAGTAAAAATGCAAGATGCGATTCTGTACATGCTTGAAAATATGGTCAATGAAAAATTTGGTGTAAGTCCTGATGAAAATACGAAGCGTGGCTTTGGGAAAAGAGAGAATCAGTCTTTTAATTATAAAAATGCAAGCCACTGCAATTCATTCGAAAAGAGACTCGTACAGATGTCAAAACAAATTGATTTGCCACAGGAGATCATTCTTTATGAATCAGGTAGATATATTTTTCGAGAATTTGTTAAAAAATATCCTCATGTCATTCGCAATAATAAAACTTCAGCTCAATTTCTGGAATCAACAGAAAATCTTTTAAGCCTTATTATTAGTGATTACAATAATCTGATAAATTTCCCTAAGATAAATTTGAAAAAACGACGTGATGGGGATTTACTCATAGATTATCACTCACAACAGAGAAGTTGTACCATGATAGAAGGCATCATTAAAAGCGTTGCTGATTATTTCAACCAGAAAGTCAATTATCACCAGCCGCTGTGCCAAAACAGAGGTGACAACTTTTGCTCTTTTACCATACAATTCTATGATAAGATACTTAATTAATCAGCGGAAGGATATCAAAAAATGAAAATCCTGGTTGTTGAAGATGAAAAAACAACCCTTAAAGTTTTAACTGTAATTCTGTCCAAATGGGGCTATACCGTTGTGACTGCAGCAGATGGTAATTCTGCACTTGAAATTCTTGAGAAGAACGACGCACCCCATTTGATAATACTGGATTGGGTCATGCCGGGAAAGAGTGGTGTTGAAATCTGCAAACTCATCCGAGAAAAAGATACGGCAGACACAACCTATATCATCATGCTAACCACAAAGGCGGATAAGAACGACATTGTCAAAGGATTAAACTCCGGAGCCAATGACTATATCATTAAACCCTTTAATAATAGAGAGCTCCATGCCAGGGTTAACGCCGGTGCAAAAATCCTGGAATTGCATCAGGCTCTGGAACAGAGGGTTTTAGAGCTCGAAGCAGCCTTGGAAAAAGTAAAGACACTTGAGGGTATTATACCAATTTGTTCCTATTGTAAAAACATCCGTGACGATGAAAATTATTGGCAGAGAGTGGAATCCTACATTGGTAATCACTCTAAAGCTCAATTCAGCCATGGGATTTGTCCGGATTGTTATGAGAAATATGTCATCCCTCAAATAAATGAAGCCAAAAAAATAAATGAATCTTAAAACAAAATTCTCACTGATCATTTCTACGATTGTCGTGATTATCGTGGTGGGCGGATCTGTGATCATATCTATTACCCAGAGTATGATGGAATCCACGATTGGGGAAAACACCTCGATACTCACGGCTATTCAAATGAAAATGATCGATCATGAAATCTACACTGAACTGTCTCATTGGCGTTGGTTTGCAGAGCTGAATCCGGTTATTGGTAAAGCAGTTAGGCAATCAAATGAGGCATCACAAGGCAATGAAAAACTCCAACAACAATTATTGGAAGTTGACAAAGATTGGATCACCAACCATACCCGTTCAAATCCTCATATAAAAGACTTAATCACTAATGCTGTTTCCGATCAAATTAATTTGGAATTAGATAAAACCAATCAACATGCCGGCTATCGAATGATACAGGAAATATTATTGACAGATAAATCCGGAGCCTTGATTGGGGCTTCCGGAATCACCAGCGATTATTATCAAGGCGACGAGCAGTGGTGGTTGACGGCGAAAGAAAACGTTTACAGCTTCGGCGATGTTCATTACGATGAAAGCAGCCAATCCACTGTAATTGATTTAACGATAAGAATTGCTGACGCGAGTAATAATTTTGCCGGAGTCATTAATATCCATCTATCGACAGATTATATTGGACATCTGCTGGATGCACTTGATAAACCATATTCAACCGAATCCTATACATTGCTGAACCCGGATGATAAGGTGATCTTCTCCAATAAATTTGCAGTTATGGAAGAAATTCAAGGTGGTATAGACCAATTCCTAA
>CAZIYQ010000180.1:0-5896 GCA_964543505.1 uncultured bacterium
CTTATAACTATTCAAATAGTTAATGCAGATCGCATGACTAAATCAACAGAGTCATTTATGTCTTATTTTTTTCATTCTCTTGCCATAATCCAGTGCTGCCACTTTAACTATCTTCACAGGAATTTTATAATTCTCCAACCTGCTTTGACAGTATTTGCGGATAATTTTTTTAAGGACTTTTGGGGCAATATCATTTACAGCAACTACATCGGCTACAACAATTTGACCGGTAATTGGATTTTCTTCGCCGTAGACAAGAGAATCCTTAATTTCTTCCACACCCGAAAGTACGGCTTCAACTTCTTCAGGATTTACTTTTTCACCCCCTACATTGATAACACCCTTTAATCGACCTACAATTTTGATGCTTCCATCAGCTCCCGTTTCAACCAGATCTCCCGTGTGGAACCAGCCCTTATCGTCTAGAGCATTTGAAGAGTCGTTCAGATATCCAAGAATTCGCGCTGAACTTTTTAACCATAATTCATCATTAATAATTTTATACTTAGTATTTTCATCATCAATTTTGAAATACAAGCTTTCAGGAGATACATTTTTAATACGGATAGCACTGGTTTCACTTGTACCAAACTTTTGCTGTAGTTTAACATTTGGAAATATTTTCCTAACCTTCTCTAATAGAAATGCTGACATGGGTTCTGCTCCATAGCCGATAACTTTCAGTGTGCTTAAGTCATATCTTTTATACGACTCATCCAAAAGGAATAGATTTAAAAAGGTAGGAGTCACCGGAAGGACATCGACTTTGTACTTTTCAATCAGATTACAAATAGTTTTGGGCGACCTATCCTGTGCGATAGTCAATGTACCTCCAATCGATAAAGCCCGGAAAAGTGTATCGAGACCACCAATATGATCAAACCCCATGAAGATAAGGATGTTTAGTTTTTTCCCGGATCTATTTTTATAAGGATCGAGTAATTTGTTAAAATCATGGACCATCCCTTTTGGTTCGCCAGTGCTGCCGCTACTGAATAGAATCAATCCTGGGTTTTTGTTATTCTTTAATTTTTTTAATAATGGATGATCCGGTTTTAAGATGGATATTGGTTTTCGATCCACAGAGCGCTCATTAACGTTAATCAGCCACTCTGCGTTGCTTATACTAATTTTTCTCTGGAGCTCCTCTTTGATTTGGGAGACAAGTGGAATAGTGATATTTTTATTTTCGAGCAGTGCCAGCAGCATTGCAATTGAATTTGGTGAATAGTCTGAGCATAGAGCAACGATGGAACCAGGTAGTATATCTTGATTCTTGAGCTCATTAATATACTCTTTGATTTTAGTTCTCATCCAAAGATAATTATATACTTTCCCTTCATGGATAATTGCTCTATTTAAGTCATTTTTTGCTAATGATTCTATAAACCAATGCATCGAATTTAGGATAGGACTCCACCGAGGTATAAAATCTGTCCGGTTATAAAATCGCTCTTTGGATTGATGAAAAATTCTATACAGTTCAATATATCAGGGAATGTTCCAAAGCGATGGATCGTTTGTAATTCAAGCAATTCACTCATCTTTTTTTGAGGGACATTTTTAACCAGATCTGTTGGAACGGGAGTCGGACCGACTGCATTGACTGTAATGTTGAATTCTGCGAGTTCCTTTGAAGCTACTTCAGTAAAGTTGACGACTGCAGCTTTACTGGCTGCATAGATTGCTTCCCCCTTCAACCTAAGTGGAGTGGCAATTGAAACCATATTGACTATTCTGCCGTATTTCTTTTTACTCATCAATTTAGCCACCTCTCGTGTCATGATGAATGTACCAATAATATTTGTAGTGAGTATCTTTTTAACACTTGAAATTGGTGAGAGTAGAATATGATTCATTGATGCAATTCCTGCATTATTAATGAGAACATCAACTCGACCTTGATTCTTCATAATTCCCCTTATCATCGAGATTACTGCTTTTTCATCTGCAATATCTAGACAATAATGGGTATAGTTTTCATGCTCAATACTACTATTCCCTCTGCTGCAACCAATCACCAATTTACCTTTTGATAAAAAATGAAGGCTTAGTTCTCTTCCAATCCCTTTGCGAGTTCCGGATATTAAAACTATTTCATTCATCTATTTCTGATCCAAGTATTAAGTCAATATAATCATTAAGACTATTAACGGATAGGAAAGGAGAACTTTTTTGACTGAATGCTTTCTCGTTCGCGAGAGTAATGCTGACATTAAATTTGGAACATATTTCATCTTCCAGTGCAACAATTAAATTCACCAGATCAAGACTGTCCAATAAACCATTTGATCCATATATTGGGATTTCTTTTTGGTCTTTCAAATCCTTGTATTCTTCCTTGATCTCTAACAACTGGTCGATGATTATATTACGTAACTGCTTATTCATTTTTCAAATTTCCAATTATTTGTTTCTTTAATTTGGTCTGTATTACCGGATGCTGATTGCAAGAGAATTGCCATACCAGAATTATCAATCCAGGCACATCATTTTCAATCTTTGCTATTTAATTGTAAAAGTACCCTATTTGACTAAATTTAGATTGTAAATCCATTTAATATTCAAAGGTTTTATGGAATCCAAATAACGTATTAGTCACACTAAATCCAAATTTTATATATAAATTAAGGATCCCTGTGTTCGCCGCTGAAATCATCGTATCAATAGCCTTTATATTGGATTTACTGAAATAATCAATTAGACTACTCCAAAAATAATAAGAAGCATATCCATAATCTGATCTGCTGCCTCCCAGTATCAGCTCAACTGCAGAATCTCTTATCTGATAAGCAATAAACGAGATTACATCTTCATCTTTCTTATATATAAAAAATTCCTTCCCCTGATCCAACAGATCACCAACCCAGTAATAATATCGTTCCCTCGCTCTTTCATCTTGAATTAAAGGATCTTCATGAAAACGACCGAAGTTGAAGTCGTCACGGGCGATATTTCGTATTTGATCAAAATCTTTTGGGGCAGGTCTTTGTAATTTAATAACATTTTTTAATCGATGATTGAAATCTAAATTCTCAAAATTGCACAATTTCATTTTCAAAGAAACCTCAATGAAGCGATACCCATTTTTTTGCAAAACACTTTTTAAAGAAAAGTCTTGGGCTGGAATTCGGACTGATATTAATTCAATTCTATCTTTCTCATTTTTTAAATTAAAATATTTTACTAAAGATTCCAAGGATTCTTGATCAGAATAATTCAGGGAATGGATTTCTCGTGATTTATACAATAGTGTTTTGTTATCCCATGGTGTATCTTGATAACTAATATGATTATTATTATTTATATTGAATTGTAAGTTCATTTGTTACAATAATTATTTAATATTGTGATAATAAATAGCACGAACGATAGTGACGGGTCTGTCCTTGGATTCAGAAAAAATCTTCGAAAGATATATTCCGATAATACCAAGGCTCAAAATAGTTATACCTCCAAGTAGCCAGATTGACACCATCAATGATGGCCAACCGGACATATATACTTTAAAAAATATTCTTTTGATAATTAAATTTATCGCAAAAATCATCGATATAGTGAAGATTGCAACGCCTGAATAGAAAATGAAAAGCAGTGGCTTACTACTAAAAGATGTAATTGAGTTAACTAATAAAGACACTTTTCTTCGGAATGTATAGGTTGAATCCCCTTTATGGTTTTTTTCTACTCTGAGTGGTATTTGGTCAAAACCCGTCATTGAAATAAGTCCTGGCAAAAAAACCTCTTTATCTTTAAACAATAGGAGATTTTTCACAAATCTACTGCTCATTAATCTCACGGTCATTTGATTATTAGATATTTTATATCCGGATAGATAGTTAAATATAATGTAAAATAAATGACCTGTCAATTTCGACATAAGATGGCCATTCCGTTTTTTTTGGACGCCATATACTGAATCAACTCTAGTAGTTTTCAATTTATCATTAAATTCTCCAATGAGTTCTGGCCTTTCTTCCAGATCAGAATCAATTAAAAACACCCTATCACCTTTAGCGTATTTTAAACCAGTCATCAATGCCTTGTGATGACTAAAATTACGGGAGAGATCGATAACGGCAACCTTTTCATCCTGATTATGGATATTGATTGCGATTTCAAGAGATCGATCCGGTGAACCATCATTCACAAAAATAATTTCATAATCATCTGTCAATTTTTTAACGGCTGCAGTCATTCTTTCATAAAATTCATTAATATATGATTCCGAATGAAATAATGTTGTTACTATTGAGAATTCCATAAACTGTCCAAATACATTTTAATTGTTTTGTGATACACGAACATATTTTCGAAAAACCTGCAGAGAAAGATATTTAAAAATATCTCTAATCCAAATAGCTGGTGCTCCGGAATAGGAGATTTGCAAATTCCAATTTTTTTTAATTTCAAAAATGTTTGATATAAATGATTTTTCACGGTATATCACCGCAAAACTTACGGAAAGAAAATAATAATGCAACCATAATTTATTGAGGCTTTGTTTCGGAAATTTTTTCTTCCGATACATTCTAATCAAAAAAGGTAGAATAGCTGAAATATAGGACTTGTAATATTCTTTAGTTGTCCCTGCTTTAAGTGTTTCGGAACGATTCGGGGAGTATTCTTGTCGACTGTAAAACAAGAGCTCATCGAAATAAAAAACAGGATATGTACTTGAAATTCTATCATGGAATTCGATATCAGGATAGGTGTTTATTTTTTTATCCCATGGGAGGAAATGCTTATTCACCTTTGACAGGACATTCAAATTGTAGATCACAGTTCCTGATACAGGGAAAGAGAATATTCTTGCTTTGACCAGATCGTTGTAAATATCTCCTGGAAGATATTTCTGATTCTTATACAACCTGCTTTCAGATAACAATCTGCCACGATTGTTGATCATTCCTGCAGCAGAAAAATAAAAGGCACAATCGTTATTTTCAGGGATTAATATTTTCCCCCATTCCTTATGCCATTTAATATCTAAAATATCATCATCGTGTAATATGCATAGGTATTTGGTTTTGCATAATTGAAAACATTTATTCCAATTGTTGATCATCCCGATATTGGAGTCATTTTTTATATACTTTATTCCCGTAATGTCTTTTACCCTGTCCTCTGTTCCGTCTGTTGAGCAATTATCCAAAACAGTGACATTCCGGATTGGTAAAGTTTGCCCTAATACAGATTGAATAGTCTGCATGAGAAGATCCATTTTATTGTAGGTTGTGATGATTACCGATATTTCACACACCGTATCGTCCTTTGTAGCCTGCCTGATTCACTACTTAACCTTCTTCAACCAAATGGAACATGGAGGATAGATACGGTTTTGTATTTCTAGAAAATTCTCTATATTATCAATAAGAAATTGTTGGTCAAAGTGATTGATATAGGGCACTGACATAATAATCTCGTACGCATCGTTATAGGATAAAAATGCCTGAAGTAGCATAGCCTCATTAAAGAACCATGGTTTTGATTTCCTATCGAATATATATGAATTTGCAGGGTGGGGGACATTGTAGGGGAATGGTATATCATGAATATGAATAGTAACTCCTTTTTTTAATCGAGGTAGTATTTCAAGGTAAAGATATGCAACATCACCATCAATTTTTAATATATGAGTAGTATCAATAAACAATATATCACCATCCTTAAGCCTATCTAAACGGGCATAATCC
The DNA here is from genome assembly GCA_964543505.1 of uncultured bacterium. Taxonomy (GTDB): domain Bacteria; phylum Fidelibacterota; class Marinisomatia; order SCGC-AAA003-L08; family JACNLC01; genus JAADGM01. Next base: position 5,697 of record CAZIYQ010000180.1, read on the forward strand.
AAATCTTGCACTTTTTCAGCAATAATCTCAATATCAGGGATAGTATATAGTTTCTCCTTTGGATATGGTTCAACACATGATATTTTTACCGTATTACCTTCAATTTGATTTGCTTGAGATGCATAACTGGCATACAAAGTAGATAATCCTGATCCCACTTCAATATAATTTGCAGGCTTAATGTCCCGTATCATATAATA
>CAZIYQ010000181.1:0-5891 GCA_964543505.1 uncultured bacterium
TATCCACATTCGGGTCGTGACCAGTGGTTCCGCCGGAACAGATACCGCAGTCGTCGAAGCCGGCACTGCCTCCATAAACACCCGCACAGTCAAAACTGAACTCAGTGACATTTAGTTCAGAAGGATCCAATACCGAACCAACGATCATATTGGGTGTAAATTCCAGAGTCTCATCAGGAATAGAGACAATACCGTTCTGTGCATCGAAATAACGAAAGGTCAGTACCTCCCCTGAGGAACTGTTGCTGTAGAGCATCACCATGAAGACAACATCCTGTGAGCCTGGAATTTCCAGACCACTTACGATTCCGCGGCACTCTGTGCCAGCAAAAGCTGCGACAATATCGCCGGTGTTTTCTGTGCGGAGTCCATTCACATACACGGCTGTAATCATGGCGCCGTCATACAGAAAGTCAGATGGTGTGACCGTCCAAAGATTGACATCATACTCGCAGCTGTGATCTTCCACTGTCGCTTCGGGATCAAAATTCCACGCCACAGGGTCCGTACAACCACTTGCTTCCTGAGCCGATATATGAATCACCAAGACGGCAATAATAAAGATCGATTTAATCAACTTAGAAGTCATGGCATCAAATCTCACGCTGATCCACAATTGGCTTATTCCGGCATCTCCGGCTGTTGCCGCAAATTAATATAAAATCGAGTGTATTTATTTTCCTCACTCTCTACCGTCAAAGTGCCGCCATGCTCCTCAATGATCTTAGTGCTCACCGATAAGCCCAATCCGGTTCCTTCTCCCTCGGGTTTGGTAGTGAAAAATTCTGTAAATATTTTATCAATTGTCTTTTTAGGAATTCCGCTACCATGGTCCTCCACGATGATCTGTTGCCCGTCATGATCGTCAATTGAATGAGGCCGTATTTTTATGATCAACTTCTTATCATCATCCCATTTTTTGTAGCGTTTATTCAATGCATGCTGAGCGTTGGTGATTAAATTCAAAACAATCTGCTGGATCTGCTGCGAATTGCAGGTTACCAATTCCAAATCATCTGGAATATCGACCTCGGCTTGAATCTGGTCTTTCTTCAGACTAGGGTTGACCAATGTGAGGGTGCCATTGATGACATCTGCCAACAAAACCGGGATTACCTGATTCTTACTGGTTCTTGAAAAAGCCAAAAGGTTTTTCACAATGTTGTCAATTCTATTTCCCTCAACCATGATCTCTTTGGCAAATTCTTTTAATTCACTATCAGTGGTCTTCTCGTGGATCAGATCTGCATAGTTGATCATACCGGTCAGAGGATTATTGATCTCGTGAGTGACCCCACTGACCAGGCTACCGATAGCTTCAAGTTTTTGACTCTGTTTCAGCTGTTCTTCGAGTTTCTTATTATCAGCATCCGCTTTAAAAGTGTACAGTGCAAAAGCCAGATCATCTGCCACTTCCTGCATCAGTTCCAACTCTTCCTTTTTAATCTCGAATTCTCGAGAGAATCCAACGGAAAGGATGCCGTAAAGCCTTTCCATATGCACAAGCCGTGTCTGTATATAAATCCGATCCGGAAAGTTTTTTTCGATTGGGCAATCCGGACAGTCAACGGCAATGTTTTCTATAATGACGGAACCATTCGTTTTTTTAGCTTTCAAGCCACAGGTAGGAATATTCCCTTTACGGTAACGATCCGTTATTTGATTAAAAGTATCTCCTAAACCGGTTTCTGCCGATTCAAGATATTGCCCCTCCTTGTCTAACAAAATGATCCAGGCACTGACATAGCTGCGTGACTCTACCAGCATATCACAGGCCTGTTTTATTAGACGGCCTGAGTCTTTCTCATGTGTAATTAACTGATTGATATTGCGAATGGCCTTTAATACCGAATTCAAATGGTGAATTTGTCGGTCAGAGCGGCTTTTGTATATCCCGATTTCGAGGCTGGAGTGCAACTCTTTTTCAGAAAAAGGTTTCACAACATAACCATAAGGATTTGTTAGTTTCGCGCGGTCGAGCAATGAACTATCTGCAAAAGCAGTGAGATAGATAACCGGAATTCCGAAATTCCCATGGATGATTTTAGCGGCCTGAATCCCATCTAACTCACCCTTTAGTTTAATATCCATCAGAACAAGATCTGGTTTTAACTGCTCAGCTTTTTTAACAGCCAACTCGCCCGATGGCACGACTGCCACAGGTTCATAATTCATACGAATGAGGGTACTCCTCAAGTCTTCGGCAGTAACCATCTCATCTTCAACAATTAATATTTTAGCTTTTTTCATCTCTTCTCCAGGGTAATTTAATACTGATCTTAGTTCCGTTTGACCGATCAACTTCCAATTCACCATCCAATTGAGTCGTTAATACTCGAACTAATGTCATCCCAAGTGTGGTTGCTGTATCAAAGTTTTTATCAACTGGTAATCCTACTCCATAATCTTCAACAGACATCGTTAAATCTCCATTAATTCCAGGTGCCAGGCGGATTATTATCTGGCCTGTCTGCTCATCGGGGTAAGCATATTTAAGAGCATTCGTAACCAGCTCATTGATTACCAGACCGAAGGGCACAGCCTGATTGATATCAAGGGTGATATCAGCAATGTCCACTGCCAAGCGCACATTATCGTTCAATTGATAGGTATGGAGAAGCTCACTCGTGATAATCCGTACAAATTCTTTGGCCGGCAGATGCGCCTGATCAAGTGACTCATAGAGCCGCTCATGCACCAATGACATTGAGCGGATGCGCTGCTGGCTTTCCATTAAGATCTCAACCACTTCTTTTGTATCCGTACGATGGATTTGCATATTCAAAAGACTGCTGATAACCTGCAAATTATTTTTAACCCGGTGATGGATTTCCTTTAATAATACTTCTTTTTCAGCGAGAGATCGGGCAATAAAATCATCGTTATTTTTTTTATCCGTTATGTCTCTCGACACAGCAAGTAACCTTAAACTGTTCTTGTTAGTATTGACCATTACACAATAGGTTTCCATCCAACGATGGGTTCCCTTTAACCCAATAATCTCATAAATCAATTTTCCGGATTCACCTCTACTCGCTGCTTTGAGCATTTTTTTAAACGCCGGCCGATATTCTTTAGTGATAAGGGAGTGAAGATATGCTTGGTTAACTTGTTCGAAGGAGTCGGCCTCGATCAGGTTTAATCCTGATTTATTCATTTCAAGTAATTTCCCATCGGGAGTCATTATTTTGACACATTCCGGCTCATTCTCGATAATGGTTTTAAGCCATAATTCTGATTCTTTCTGCTTTTCTTCTGCTATTTTCCGGGTGGTAATATCGAGTACAGCCCCCATAACATTTAATTTTGAGCCATCCCCTACAGACTGCTGTTCAGCCCTGACATCCAGCCAGAGTTCATCGCCGTTTTGCTTTAAGGCCGCAATATCCATGTTGAGGGCTTTGCCATCATTTGCGACTATTCTCAATTGCCTGATGAATTCTTTTCGCTGATCTTTCCCAACTACTCTTTTGATAAAATCTGTCATCGTGGGTAGTTTTTCCTTCGGAAGGCCAATGATAGCATATAGCTCATTGGAACACTGAAGTTCATCGGTATCACTATCCCAGTTAATAAAGCCCATTCCGGCCACTTGTTGTGCACAACTCAAACGCCTCACACTTTCGGAGAGACGGTTGGACTGATCTTTCAGACCGGTAATGTCCTCAAAAGCAACCAGAATTTTAGGTTCCGTTTCTGTTTCAATATGGGCAGCATTGAGTTTAATATTCCTCAAAAAGTATTTTCCATCAATCATCAAATTCATTTTTGCTTCTGCACCAGAAATGCTGGTTTTGTTTTCGATTACCCCCAGCAGTGAGTTTCTCAGTACACAGCCTTGACAAGCAGGGCTGAAACCGCAGCCTTTCGGATCATCCAAACGGTGAATGCAACTGAGAGTATCGCCGGGGAAACGACCGGATAATTTCAGTCCCATTTTTTCAAAGTAATCATCAGCGGCAGGATTGCTTTCAAGCACAGTGCGCTCAATATTGAGGATCAGCATGGGAATTGGAATTGACTTAAAAACCGTTTCAAGTTCATCCCGGCCTTCCTGCAGCTGTTGGACAAATTCACCGCGTTCGAGTTCAGCTGCAGTCCTAACGGCAAAAAGTTGCATAATATACTCAATCAGTGACGTATCCTCAAGCGGAGCACGATGCATTACAACCAGATTACCCAGAACATCCCCCACCGAATTCCGTATGGGGATGCCGCAATAGGCTTCAACCTTATTTTCAATAAACCACTCATCTTCGGGATAGGCTGTCTGTGCGGATTCCTTGATAATCGTCATGCCACGATGGCAAACATCCGAACAAGGTGTATCATTAAGGGAATAGGTAAAATTTTTCCGGATTTCACCATCTACACAAAAAGCCTGGGTCGTTATCGTCTCCTTTTCAGTAGAGTACCCACCACCAACGAAAACAAAATCAACTTTTAGCACCGCTGCGAGATACTGGACAAGTGCCGTAAAATACCCTTGTCCTGTTTGCCCGGAAACTCCGGTCACCATTTTTTGAAGCGCTTCAGTTTGTTCTTTACTGCGCTTTTCGTCTAATTTTCTATCGGTGATATCATAGGCCGTACCGATTGCCGCTGGTTGGCTCTTATATGTAACAGGTTCTGAAGTGAAATCAACCCAACGGGTCTCATTGTCTGCGGTGAGAATCTTGAACTCGTAGGGAGAGGGCACTTTCGGCCCCACAACTCGCTGTTGTCCTTTTTCACGGACTAATTCCTTGTGATCAGGGTGAATTACCTCCCAGAAATTTTTACCTAATAATTGAGCGGTAGTATAACCGGTGATCTTTTCTGTCTCAGGATTAACATATAAAAACTTATCCTCATCATAAATGAAAATGGCAACATTGGCCGATTCGGTGAGAACCTGAAACCTGTTTTCAGCAGCTACTCTTTCGGTGATGTCTTCAACTGTCCCTTCCAAATAAAGCGGCTTTCCCTCAGCATCTTTTACAATCTGGACACTTTCCCTTATATGGATAGTTGCTCCATCAGTTCTGGTCCAATGAGCTTCAAAACCGTGCAGAGTACCTTTTTTCTCAAGTTCCCGGATGAATTCAGCCCGGCTGTACCCGGGCTCAAAACCCGCTTCATTCAGGTTTTTATTTTTGAGTTCTTCAAAACTGGGAAACCCCAACATTTTAAGAAAAGCGGGGTTTGCCAGGAGTACTTTGCCGTCAGGTGTCGTTCGGTAAATGCCAAGAATCGCATTTTCGAATAAAGATTTAAATCTGTTTTTAGATTCATCTGAAGATGAGAGCCATAAATTCAAGCGGGTTTCCAACAAGGTTTCGTTAATCGTCAGCGGGATGATATCGTCAAATCCCTTTTTCAGCCAGGGTGCAGGGTCCTCGTCATGATCGAGGGCAACGAGAAGTGGCAGCGCTCCAAAATTAAAACCGCTTCGCTCTCTGAGTTTGAAGAGCTGATCCCAATGTTGCACAGCACAATTTGCTTCGACGATGAACAAATCAATATCCTTAGCCATACCGGCCGCTCCGAGTTCAGGGTCGGGACAAAACACAGCATAGCCTATTTTCTCAAGAATTTGTTTAAAGGTTAATTTTTGTTCTCTCTGGCCAAAACAAAGGCCAATGGTTTTTTTCTTATTATCCAGAAACATCTTCCTTTCTGCCGACGTGTGCGGCAAATAAAATCCATAATTTGATCATTATTTATGACTAATAATCATCTGTTAATTACAGTTATTGGGTTCAGAGATAGATCGACACCGGAATAATATTACTTTATTTTTCACCTTATTTCCGAACGGGCACCGACAGCATGAAATCTCAATTTTCTTCAATTACCTATAGCAAGGCTCTATTTTTATCAACAGGTTCAATGATATCACAATATTTTAA
>CAZIYQ010000182.1:0-5871 GCA_964543505.1 uncultured bacterium
CTTTCATGGATGCCCCAGACCCAGGAGATTACCAGGAAACCAAAACACAGATGGCGGAGCTTCTCACAACCGTCATGTCATTGTTCGACAGCAACCCCGATTACCTGAATTTCCTGGCTGATAAACTCCTCACATTGGCCGACAGCGTACCTGAAACATTGCCCGGTGCAGAAAAATTCGAGACCAATCCCCTCGATGACCCGGTACTTTGTGAATATAAAAATTATCCCAAGGGTCTGTATAAAGAAGTCGGCGAAAAAGCTCCCAACCGGGCAGGATTTGCTAATTTTGGCTCATGGATCAATACTTATGTAAATCAGAAATACGGCAGACCGCTCTTCCTGGTGAACTCAGCCGATCTCGCCGGTTCCACGAACATCGTAGGATTTTCAAAAGGCTGGAATGGTGCGGAAGATTTCGGCATGTACGACCGCAACACCAATCTGAAAGGAACGCTCCTGCCACAGTGCATTACGGAATTTGCCAATGCAGGGATCAATGTGGGGATAGCCTGTGTGAACCTGGGCTCCTCTCCTTTTAAGGGAAACTTCAACGGTTATCTCTCAGCCGGCAGCACTTATGGTGCTTTTGCCTATCTGCAATATGGCGCTTACCGTCTGTACAGTCAGATGGCCCAGGACACGCAGATCAAGATCGGCAAAACCATCTGGGTAGCGGGTCATTCCGGGCCTGAGACAGCCGAGGACAGCCGTACGCATTTTGGTATCTTTTCTCCCGGTGTCACCCAACTTTTCCCAGAGGGTCATGTTCTGAATTTGTATCCATGGGAGTATAATGAAGTACCGGTCATGCTCGGGGCAGCCCTGGCATCAGAGTATCCCATCATCGCACTGCATCTCACGCGACCCGCGGTGACCATCCCAGACAGAGACTCATTGGGGATGGCCAGTCATTTTGAAGCCGCCAGAGGAGCCTATCTCATCAGGGATTATTCCAAAGACCGGCCCCGGGAGGGCGTAGTGATCATCCGCGGAACCAAGGCCATTGACGAGCTGGTGAGTATCCTGCCCGAACTGAATGAAACGGGGCCCAATGTCAAGATCGTAGCAGCCCTGTCCTATGGCCTCTTTCAGGCACAAGATGAACCCTATCAGCAATCCATCATCAGCGATAAGGAATGGCTCGATGCCATGGTTATCACCAACACCGGCCTTAAGCTCATGGAGAACTGGATCAAACATCCGGTAGTGAAGGTCTATTCCATGTCTTCGGACTGGGACAACCGCTGGCGGTCAGGAGGAACGATACCTCAGGTGATCGACGAGGCTCATTTATCGGCTAAATGGTTAAGGCAGGGTATCCGCAGGTTTGCTGCAGAGCATCAGCAGAGACTCATGAAGATCAGCGCCATGCTGCCTGGGGAAAGCTCAAATTAACACAAAAACTTTGGAGGAAGATCATTGGCAACTGTAAAACCCTTTCGGGCCTTGCGCCCAAAGCCTGAAGTAGCAAAAGAAGTAGCTTCACCCCCCTATGATGTACTCAGCGCTGCCGAAGCCAGGGAAATCGTACAAAAAAATCCAAACTCCTTTCTCCGGGTGAACAAAGCAGAGCTGGAATTTGACGATACGGTCAATCCATACAGCGAAGTGGTGTACCAGCGGGGTAAGGAAAATCTCCAGCGGCTGGAATCTCTGGGCTTAATGACCCGAGACCCTGAACCCTGTTTTTATCTCTACCGGTTGACCATGGGGGATATCTGTCAGACAGGATTGGTAGCCCTGGCATCAGTAGAAGAGTATGACCGGGGGATTATTAAAAAGCATGAAAACACGCGCCCCGAAAAGGTCACTGACCGGGCAAATCATATCACTTATTTGAATGCCCAGGTGGGTCCCGTTTTTCTCACCTATCGGAACGAGCCCACCACAGAAACTCTTTTTAAATCCATAACCACGCAGACGCCGGAGACTGATTTTACAGCTGATGGCGGTGTTCGCCATGAATTTTGGGTGATCCGAAATACCAACACCATTGAGGCAATTCAGGCTGCCTTCGCAGAAATCTCCAATCTTTATATTGCCGATGGTCATCATCGCAGTCAGTCCGCATCCGAAATTCGCCGGCGTCGGATGGAAGAAAATCCACATCATGACGGCAACGAGAGTTATAATTTCTTTTTAAATGTCATCTTCCCGGACAGCGAACTGAAGATACTGCCCTACAATCGCGTGGTGCACGATCTGAACGGTCTGAGCGTCAACCAATTGCTGGACAGGGCACGGGAAAAGTTTGAGGTGGAACCTGCCAACGCCGAGGTCGAACCGGCCACGGCTCACAGTTTTGGACTCTATGTTGAGGGACACTGGTACAAACTTACTTCGAAATCCGGCAGTTTTGATCCGGCTAACCCCACCGGCTCTATTGATGCAGCTATTTTACAGACCAATTTCATTGACCCGATACTGGGAATCCGGGACCCGAAAACGGACAGCAGAATTGATTTTGTGGGAGGGATTCGGGGTACTTCGGAACTGGTACGGCAAGTTGATTCCGGAGAATACACGCTGGCATTTTCTCTCTTTCCCACAACGGTTGAACAATTGCTGCAGGTGGCAGATGCAGGAGAGGTCATGCCTCCGAAATCCACCTGGTTTGAACCCAAATTAAGGAGTGGAATGGCCGTGAATCTCCTCTAGGTATTTCCACGGGTCAGACTACTAAATTTTGATCGAAAATATAGAATTTATTCATCAGGAATTCAGAAAGGACAAATTATGTTGATTCTCATATCAGACCCATTTGATGCCGGTTTAGCGAACAAAATTAAAAAATTTGGTGATGTCACCGATGATAAATCCAGGCTGCCGGAAGCCGAGGTGGTGCTCATCCGCAGTAAAACCAAGGTGACCAGGGACTACATCGATGGAGCCCCAAATCTGAAACTGGTGATCCGCGGCGGTGTGGGATTGGATAATGTTGATCTCGATTATGCCCGGGAAAAGGGCATCATCGTTCATAACACCGCTGCCGCCTCATCCATCGCAGTTGCAGAGCTGGCTTTCACACTCATGCTGGCGGTGACCAATCATATTGCCCGGGCTCATGCTACTATGCAGCGGGGTCAGTGGCTGAAAAAAGAGCTGAAACGCAGTGAACTCTACGGTAAAACCCTAGGTATCATCGGGATGGGGAGGATCGGTACCGAGCTTGCTATCCGTGCAAACGCATTTGGGATGACCATCGTAGCCTATGACCCCTATGTGAAATCCAGTGAACATGCCGAAATGAAATCCAGTTTAAAAGCAGCCCTGAGAGTTTCTGACTACGTCTCCATGCATATGCCGCTGACGCCGGAAACCCAGGGGATTATCAATGCAGAGATGATCAAAGAATTTAAAGACGGTGCTATTCTCATCAATACCGGAAGAGGAAAGACCGTCGTGGAGGAAGCTGTTGCCGAGGCCTTGAAATCGGGGAAACTGGCCGGATTCGGCAATGATGTCTGGTATTCTGACCCTCCGCAAAATACACCTTTGAGAGATGCACCAAACGTGACGATGACACCCCATTTGGGAGCTTCTACGAATGAGAATCTGCTGCGTATCGGTGACATCATCGAAGAATTGCTGGGCGGCTACGTCAGTAAATAAAAATTGGGAATCAAAATCCGTAAAATTGATTTGAGAATGGAGGAATTATGACCAAAAGAATTTATAACTTTAATGCAGGACCATCCACATTGCCCCTTGATGTTTTGAAAATTGTGCAGGAAGAACTGCTGGATTTTCATGGCACCGGCATGTCTATTGCGGAAATATCACATCGTTCTCCCGAATATGATGAAGTTCACAACCAGGCCATTGCCCTCACCCGTGAGCTGATGGGGTTGGATGACTCGTATAAGGTTCTGTTTGTGGGTGGCGGTGCATCCACACAGTTTGCCTATATTCCAATGAATTTCCTTCCTTCAGGAGGCATTGCTGCCTTCGTGGATACAGGAACCTGGTCCTCCAAGGCCATCAAGGAAGCAGAGAATCTGGGTTCCACTCATTTGGCCGGATCCTCCAAAGAAGCCGGTTACACCTATATTCCGGCACCTTCTAAAATCCAATTTCCTGATGATGCAGCCTATCTGCACATTACCTCCAACAATACCATCAAGGGGACACAGTATCATCAATTCCCCGACAGCGGGTCGATCCCTCTGATCTGTGACATGTCATCGGATATTCTTTCCCGTCAGCTGGATTTTTCCAAATTCTCCATGATCTATGCCGGTGCCCAAAAGAACCTTGGACCATCGGGTGTTACCATGCTGATACTGAGGGAATCCATGCTTGAGAGATGTAATCCCGGTCTCCCCACCATGATCGATTACCGCACACATGCCAGCAAAAACTCGCTCTACAATACACCGCCGTCACTCACGATCTATATCGTAAAGCTGGTGTTGGAGTGGCTCAAAAATCAGGGCGGAGTGGCCGGTATTGAGAAGATCAACCGTCAGAAAAAAGATGTGATCTACAATCTAATCGATGAACACCCCGACTTTTTCAGCGGTCCCGTGAGAAAGGACAGCCGCAGCTGGATGAATATTGCCCTGCGATTGCCCAGTGAAGAACTGGAAGCGAAATTGGTCAGTGAGGCCAAAGCCGCAGGGTTTGTGGGGCTCAAGGGTCACCGGAGTGTGGGCGGCATCAGAGTCTCGCTGTACAACGCCATGACACTGGAGGGTGCAGAAAAAGTTGCAGATTTTATGGACAGCTTCAGAAAGGCCAACTCCTGACCGTAAACCCCGGACCGGTTGTAGCATGCTGAAGCGGCGGCATTTTTCGATTTTCGGATACAGCTGCCTCGTTATGCCCCTGCTGTTGGGTGCATTGCAGGCCGCGTCTTTCTTTTCCAGATTTTATTACGAGGTTGACGGTGGATTCCATATACCTCAGGCGGATTACGAGAAATACGTTGACCCTGGCTTTTCACTGCGGGTTGTAACCTCTTATGTTGACCCGGATTTTCCCTTCATCCGCTATGATGTGGGGTTTCAGTATCTGCAGTTTCGCCGGGAAGAGTGGTGGGATGATGATCTCTGGACATCCGTGAGAGTGGTCAATTCAGAGCAAAGTTACAGCCTCACCGTGGGACCGAGACTCACCTCGCCTACGTCGAAAGGGGCTATTCGGCCCTATATCGGTGTCAAGGGCGGTCTCTTCCTCTTTACCGAGACCATGAAATGGGACTGGAGCGAGAACAGCGGTTTCTGGTGCTGGCTGTGGGGGAATTGTGATGATGATACTGAAGACAGTCAAACCGAAGTGCTGGACGCCCGGCTCCATTTCGGCTGGATGCTCGAACTGGGAACCAACATCTTCATCAATCGGCGTGTTGGCCTGGATGTGGGGATTCAGTACAATATGATACCGGGAATCAGACGCCCCGTCACCTTGATCGACGAAGAGGAACAGACTATCGGATATGTCAGCCGCAAGCTGAACGCTTACGATATTTCTGTTTATTTTGGTGTGTCCATGCCCCTCAGCACAAAGTAAACGGACAGGAATTTTAAGTTTTCGAGGATAATCTTCCAGCAACCGGGAGAGCTCAGACCTCGATTGAATAGGCCTGCTCCAGTTCCTTCAGCAGTTCGCCGATCTCCTCCAGCTTTTTGGTGTGCATAAATTTGGTGCGCCAGTCCGATGCCCCCGGAAAACCTTTCAGGTACCAGCCAAAATGTTTTTTGGTCATATTCAAGGCATGAATCTCCCGGTGAGCCGATTTCAGCATTTCATGATGTCTTCGGCACATGCAGATACGCTCGGCAATATGGGGTCGGGGACTGGGTTGACCCGAAAAGTAATTAAGAATCTCCCTGAATACCCACGGATTGCCCAGAGCCGCTCTGCCCAA
>CAZIYQ010000183.1:0-5827 GCA_964543505.1 uncultured bacterium
CTTTTCCCCTTCACACTGCCAATTCAGCCCTTTACGAAGTTCAAGGGCATGACGCCTGTAAAAAAGATATTCCTCTTCCGAGGCCAATATTGTTTCAATGGCATTCGCAATCGCTTCAGGCGAAGATGAATCAACGACCAGACCAATTTGATGGCCTTGCACAATTTTCCGGATTTCAGGAAGGTTTGAAGCAATAATCGGCAACCCAGCCGCAACAAATTCAAAGAGCTTGTTTGGAGTACAATAGTAATTGTTCAAACAATCCGGTAAATAAGGAATGACTCCGATATCCGCAGACATGGTATATTTCTGGAGCTCCTGTTGGGGAACTGCTGGCATGAAATGCACCTTGCGATTTAAATCTGACTCCTCAACCAGCCCCTCCAATATGGGAACTCCATTTCCATTACCTAAAAAAACCAAGTGGATATTTCCCTGTTCAAGTAAAGAAAATGCCCGAACCAGAACACTGAGATTTCTGTCAGAAAACAGTCCACCCTGGAGTAAAACCACTTTTGCATCCTCATCAAGAGAAAACCTTTCGTGAAATAATCTCAGCGGAGTTTCTGGCACCTCCATCTGGAGTTTTTCAGCATTCTGGACCACCATAACATCCTGTAACTGGTAACGTTTCTTTAATTCATTCGCAATCGACTGATTGATCGTAATGACAGCATCGCAATCGTTAATGTATTTTGCTTCAATTTTCGCCCACCCTCTGACTTCGTATCTAGGAAGGTTTTGCTCAACAAAAAGTTCATGGCTATCATATACTAGCTTCGCTTTGTTTTGTTCAGCAGCCATGGCTGCAATGGGCAACATTGGTAAATCATGGGCAACAACAACATCAAACTCCCGGTGCGAAAGTTCTTCAAGATAAATCTTTGAATAGAAGCCTACAGAATCAAAGAGATAAACTCTGACAAAAGCACGAATGGCCTGAACCCACTTTTGATTGGAACCAAGTAGCCTACGGGCGAAATTGTACAATGCCAGCTTCGGTGAACGCACAGCAACCTGTGTTTCACCACTGCCCTCATTTGTCTGGCAAACTCGGAAAACCCTAGGATCATTGGTTTCTTCGGTTTTTTCGCAAGGCATAGAAATGATCGATACTGTCCAGCCATCCTCTTCAAGACTGTCAGCTTCAAGCAAAATTCGTCGATCAATCTGACGATCCAGCGTCAGCATCACGATCTTCCTTGAATTTAAGCTCATTGAAATATCCTCAATATTCTGGAAGACAACAATCTCTTGACAAATTCCCCCATACTAAAGCCTGTCCGCAGGCCGATGCACCTGATCCTCAAATGAACACACGAATATAACCCGAACCAGCCCCCAACAGGTAATCCGATTCACCCTAACCTCCTCTGCCGAATTTTCTGCAATAATTCCTTCCCGGCATGAGACGAAATGAGTATTTTCCGAAGATAGGACTTCAGCGGGGTATACAATCGAATTAACATCCAGTAACCAGCATCAGTCGCCCTGGACAAGTAGTAACTCAGTATACTGCTACTTATATTCTGTTCTTCCATATCACCTTCAATACACTTAAGCACAAAATGGACAAATGAAACATAACTGCATTGACCGGAAACAACGATTTCCCGGTAAGCGCAATCAACCATTTTACGTCGCAAACTTTCATCCTTCATCATTTCAAGTACTTCATCAATATTGCTGAAGTCCCGCTCAAGTTTAATATAGTGTCGACCTGCAATCAGAACTCCGTTGAATTCCCCTTCAACTAAAACTTGGCCTGTTTTAGTTACGCATGCCTCGAGGTGGCGTGGTGAAATCGCCATGTAATCGAATGTTCCGTCCAAGCCAGGGAAACAGTTATCTTCAATTTCTTCAAATGAAGCATTGGGGCATTCATCAATGTACTGCTGGGTTCGCTGGCTTATCTTGCCATCTTGATCATGAATACTTGCCCCTCCCTCCACGCCTATCGTGTAGCGACATCGAAGCAAAAACTCAAACCAAGCATCTCCCAATAAAGTATCATCGCTATCTGTCGAAATATCAACTTTCAACCCCTTGGCAGGTGCCTTTTCCTTGAAAAGGGTTGCAATGGTTTGCTTGAGCATGCCATGCCGCCCCAGCCATGGAGCTGAATGCCACGCACGGTATCCCACATCAAGAGTACGTTTACCACCACCAGTTTCCATGAGCCGATGAATCCGGGTAATAGTTTGATCCGACAAGTAGCCCGTCAGAATCTGATGGAAATTTACTCTGGAAAAATCAACCCGATTATAAATGGTCTTCCACTCTTTATGCGGAGCTACCGTAAATACATGTTTAACATCAAAGTCCCTGATGAAATCGCATAGGGCTGCACTGTGCACATATTCATCCTGTGGCATTATTATCTTAACAGCATTTTTCGATTTCAGAGGAGTTACACGTTGGAGACAATGATGAAACAAATTCTGGTCAGTTCGCTGGATCAAAAAGGTGGTGTGAAAAACAATCAAATCAAAAGCCATCCGGAGCAGATATCCGGGCAATTTACGGACGGCGATATTGACATAGTAGCAATGGCAATCCGAATATCGCTCGAATGAGTAAAGATGGTCTTCAACGGCTGAACGTAATGGATACGTCGCTGCATAATATACAATAAGAATATTTTTCAATTCACCCTCGATAACAAAACCTGTGAGAAATTACCGGAATAATTCCCGGAGCGCGGGCAATTCTTTAATCAATGAACTGCTGATGCCACACCTCCAAGCTCAGCAAAGCCCACAAATTTCGACCGTAAACACTTTGTGAATCCAGCACTTCATCAATAGAAAAGCCATGATGAAGGTAAGAGCGTGTCTTTGCGGACTCAGAACCCAAAATATCACCAATCATTTCCCTGGCTTTACCACCCTGCTTCAACCATATATTAAGTGGCACGGGAAAACCCATCTTGTCCTTACGCCCCACAATGGATGACGGCAGTCGATCAGAAAAAACTTTTTTCAGCAGTCGCTTGAGTTCACCATCGCGAAATTTTATGTCCGCAGGAATTGTTGCCGCAAACTCCACCAATGGATGATCCAGGAGTGGAACACGTGCTTCAACACCATGTGCCATACTCATACGATCTTCCACTTGCAATAATGCAGGTAACAAGGTTTTAAAATCAAAATGGGTCATTGAATCAAAATAGGATTCCTTTCCTACATTATCACCCCAAAATATTTCTGAGAACTCATTAAAGGTAGTTTCTTCATCAATGACATCTGGAGAGAGAATTGAACCAAAAGTATTGGCACGATTAACAAGACGCCAATATCGCTTGTCTCGAGCATCAAAAACCCCCTGAGCCCAAAACTCCCGAATCATTGGTTTATACTGGCGCAATGTTTCCAGGTTGGGGATAATAGATTCATAAGTTACCAGATAATTGCCATTATGCAGCGTACCTTCAACCGCTCCCTTAATGCATTGCTCAAAATAGGCAACCAGATAGCGTGCATAACCGCCAAAAATTTCATCGCCACCCTGTCCTCCAAGAACAACCTTGATATTGTCTCCAACAAGTTTTGATACCATGTACTGTGGAAACGAGCCGGGGCCTGCTATTGGCTGATCAAGGTGCCATATGACTTTGCTAATGTGTTCGACAAAGTCATCCTCTGTAATATCAGCAATGTGCAATTGCATATTCTGTTCTCTGGCAAGATCCTGAGCGTACCGGGATTCATCGAAATTCCGTCCATCCAAAAAACGCCCGTTGAATATCTGGAACATATCATCCATTCTGCTTTCTCTGGCCAGAGCAGCCATCAGACTCGAATCAATCCCCCCGCTAACATAAGCACCAACTTCAACGTCGGCTCGCAAATGTACGCGGATGGAGTCACTCATTAATTCTTTCAAGCGTTCAGTAAACCATTTCTCGGTATGATCATAGTCAATATCATAATGTACTTCCCAATAACGCTGCGGCAACGGATCAACACCACTCCTAACCCATGCACAGTGTGCCGCGGGCAACTGCCAAACATCTTTCATCAGGGTCTTTTCACCCAAACAAAACTGAAAGGAAAAATAATCCGAGAGTGCAGCTTCATTCACTTCCCTGCGATCAAGAAATGGAAGCAGCGCCTTGATCTCCGAAGCGAAATAAAAACCACGGGACGAGTTTGCCCAATAAAGGGGCTTGATACCAAAGCGGTCACGAGCAAGAAACATGCGCTGTTCCTGATTATCCCAGATAGCAAATGCAAACATTCCACGAAGCCGTTTAACCACGCCTTCTCCCCAGCGCTCAAAAGCTCGCAAAATCACCTCGGTATCAGAATGAGTACGAAAGCTATCTTCCCCTATTTCCTTACGCAGTTCGATGAAATTGTATATTTCGCCATTATAGATGATCGTATAGCGTCCATCAGGGCTCACCATTGGCTGAGTTCCCTGATCCAAATCGATAACACTTAAACGAACATGCCCCATACCAATGCGGCCGTCTTGAGACAGCCATTTCCCCTCACCATCAGGACCGCGATGACGAATACATTCCATACCTGCAGTAAGGGCTTCCATAGATCGGCTGACCGTCGTATTCGATCTTAAAATATATCCAAAAATTCCGCACATAATTACCTAACTCTTCCGATCATATTTCTAACAACTGGTCGAATCATAGTTCGGACTTTTTCCGGTGATTTCGACCAAAAAAAATAAAGCCCCCTCTTCACAGTGCCCTTGAAACCAGACTCTTGCGTGTGAAGAACCGCCCGAACAGGGGTGGTCGTGATCGACATGGGAGAAACAAAATCCGAATCCTCCTTTCCACAAACACGGGTTTGCAACGAACAGGAGATTCCCTGCAGTAACGCCTCCATTTCTTTATCCACCCGCCCAACAAAAGCTTTATAAGAATAGTGGCCCGATCCAATCACATCTGCATAAGCGCGTTCAGCCATTTCGTCCACATACACCAAGTCATCCAACAATCGGAACACCTCATCAAGATTACTGCCATCCTTTTTCAACGATATAAAATGTTTTCCTTCTTCAACAACACCCGAGTAATCACCTTCAAACAAAACCAATACCGTTTTCATGGCAATCGATTCAAAAATCCGCGGTGACACCTGATTCATAAGCCTGTCAATCTCAAGTGGTTCGATAACCTTGCGATAAACATCCTCTTCGCTTGCCAAAGCTTGAACCGCCTTGAACTTTTTGATCTTGTCAGCAAGATCACCGTGCCAATCAAACACATTGCTCCCACTTTCAGAACCGAGCATCGCGCGACAAGAACCCATAAACTGATACCAGGCGGAGCCATAAATTCTTGCATCTTCAGTCCATGCAATATCATGTTTAATACCATGATCCTGACAATACTTCTTGGTCATTCGGCCAACCTGAACCTTCTCCATCCCCAATGCTCCATATCGGATTGGCAACGGACGCCCCCGGTACCCAACAATTAACTCCCGTTGAGAGGGCGGCAATAAATGTGCCGTTTCCGGCAAATGCTCCGGCACATACCCGGTCAGGTTACTAACAAACCGAACTCCGGGAAACTCTTCCGAAGGATATATCCTGCTAATGTTTTTTTCGGGAACAACCGTAAACACAAGCTGAAAGCCAAGTGCTTTAATCCAATGCCATGCACGAAATGTATTTTCATACTCATCCTGAATAAACAGGACTTTCAATCCCTTATATTCCTTTAAAGCCCGAACTGCTGATGATGAAACCTGATCATAAGGCAACCGGACTGAATAATGCATAACAATGATATCAAAATGATTTATCTCGACATTGAAGTCCTGATTCTGATCATGATGACAATAAAAAACTTTAT
>CAZIYQ010000184.1:0-5822 GCA_964543505.1 uncultured bacterium
ATTGCGTACGTCGTCCGGTTGTCTTCTTAAATCTGTTTCTTTCATGCCGTAAATTAAATACTATCTCCTTATATAATCATAGATAATAACCGCCGCGTTAATAGTAGTAAATTGAAGCTTAAAAATCTCAAACTCCGCATAGCCCACCCGTTATGCAAAATACCCGCCGCTTT
Source organism: uncultured bacterium (assembly GCA_964543505.1). Taxonomy (GTDB): domain Bacteria; phylum Fidelibacterota; class Marinisomatia; order SCGC-AAA003-L08; family JACNLC01; genus JAADGM01. The sequence goes on from CAZIYQ010000184.1 coordinate 174, forward strand.
TCTGCACTCAATCCCTACTTGATCACACCATTTTCCAGGTTACATCATTGACAAATATGTGCGCTGATACTCCCCGGTCATTAAGTGCGGGGCTCCAATTTTACCGGTCTGTAAGCTGGCGGATGACCACTTCTATATCATCTGTGGGCAGTTTACAGGCATAGTTCTGGCAGACATAGACTAGGGGCTGGCCCTGTGCTCCGGCGGTGTAGCTGCCGGTAAACGGCAGCAGTTTGCGGACTGCGGTATCCTTCTCATCCACAAATATGGTAACCATGTTTGGCTGATACAGCGCATGGAGCCGGTCAAATAGCTTCAAGGTGGCTTCATCCTTTGGCGACCCGGCAATCAGCACCTCGTAGGAGGGGTTCTGAAAAATGGCGATGGCCTGAAGCATCATCGTATAGGCCGCCGGACTGCGGTTGATCTTGGTGGCGAAAGCTTCCATGGTCTGACTGGCGATCTGTTCGTAATCACTGTTTGAAGTCAGACGACTCAGACGCATGAAATTGTAGGCAGACACAGAATTCCCCGAAGGGACAGCTCCGTCATAAACTTCTTTCGTCCGGACCAGCAGCTCTTCCCCCTCATCGCTGGAAAAGAAAAATCCATAATTTTCATAATCCCAGAAATGAGTGATCTGGTAATCGGAGAGGGTCATGGCCTCCTGCAGATACTGCAAATCATAGGTGGCTTCATACAGTTCGGTCAAACCCCAGATCACGAAAGCATAGTCGTCCAGCACACCGGTGAGGCCCGCTTCCCCTGCCCGATAGCGTTTGTACAGTCCGCCATCCGGTGACTTGGCGGCGGAGATGATAAAATCCATTGCCTCGACGGCTGCCGTTTCGTAGCGGGATTCGCCCAGGACTCTGCCGGCCCGGGCCAGGGCGGCGATCATCAAACCGTTCCAGTCCGTGAGGATCTTGTCATCGGTTAGCGGATGCACTCGTTTTTCGCGAGCCTTGAATAATATATCACGGAGACTGTCATATTTTACAGTGAACTCCTTTGTACTCAGCCCCCATTGTTTGGCCAGCTGCTCAATAGTCCCAGCCCGGTGCGGAATATTGACGCGGTTGCGGTAGCCGTCACCCGGGAAATTGCCATTGCTTTTCAGATTGAGGACATCCTCCATGAAAGGTGCATCTTCCGCCCCCAGTAATTTTCTCACTTCCGCCGTGGTCCAGAGATAAAACAGACCTTCCTCTCCCTCGCTGTCAGCATCCTGGGCTGAATAGAATCCACCTTCAGGTGAGCGCATATCCCTGAGCACATAGGTACAGATCTCCCCGGCAATCCTTGCATAAAGTTCTTTGCCCGTTGCCTGATAGGCATCGAGATAGGCCAGTAGCAGGATGGCCTGATCATAGAGCATCTTTTCAAAATGGGGCACCAGCCAGTCGCTGTCCGTAGAATAGCGGTGGAATCCAAAGCCGATCTGATCGTACATACCCCCCTGATTCATGGCCTGCAGGGATTTTTCGGTCATGGCCAAGGCGGCAGCATCGCCGCTGACAAACCAATGCTGGAGCAGGAAGGAATAATCATGGGCCTTGGGAAATTTCGGAGCGTTGCCGAATCCACCTGCGTCACTGTCGTATCGATTTTTCATGGAAGCCACGGCGGCATAGGCAATGTCGGCGCTAATCTCATCATTCGAATGGGCGGACTGGTTAGCTTGCTGCAGTTTGGCGACAATATCAGCGGCATTTGTAAGGAGACTTTCGCGGTTGCTATTCCACTCGTTTTTAACGGAGGGTATCAATTCGTTCATCCCAATCCTGCCACCGCGGGTTTCTCCGGGTATATAGGTTGCTGCATAAAATGGCTTTTTATCGTGGGTCATGAGGATGGTCATGGGCCAGCCTCCCCGGCCGGTCATCATTTGCGTGATCGCCATGTACACATTGTCGATATCGGGATGCTCCTCCCTGTCTACCTTTATACAGACAAAAGTATCGTTCAGCAGTGCAGCAATCGCCTCATTCTCAAAGGATTCATGTTCCATGACATGGCACCAGTGACAGGTAGCATAGCCAATGGACAGAAAAATCGGCTTGTCCAGTTTCTTTGCCATGGCGAAAGCCTCTTCTCCCCAGGGGAACCAGTCCACCGGATTGGCGGCATGCTGCAGCAGATAGGGACTGTGTTCGAAAACAAGGCGATTGTAATATTCACCGCCGCCGGGTGGCAATTTCGCCAATTCTGATTTGGAAGGGATGACCACCCTCCCGTTTTCATCGTACTGATACACCGGATTAGCGCCGCCCTCTGCACCAAGAAAGGTGAAGAGCAGGATCAATAAAATACCCCGAACCATAGACAGTCTCCTTTGAGAGATTTTTTTTCAAATGTTTTCCTGATTTTTCCCGGCAGTCATTCAATCCTGCCAAGTCTTATAAATAACGGAAGAATTAACTACTATAATTTGAATTGAGATTCAGTATATATTCAATCCTTATTTTCTTGATTTGAAATTTTAATTTTGATTCCAGGAGGGTGACAATTCCCTGTAAATTTCGGGCACTCGTCATCTGATCGTAACCATCGGAGGAACAAGCCATGAAAGAACTCATAAGGGAGCGGGATGCAAATCGCACCCGGAAAAACTATCGTAAAATTGCGCCCATTTACAATCTATGGAGCTGGCTGACGGAATCAAAAGCCGCGGCAGTGGTAATCGATTTTGCAGATATAAAAAATCATCAGGCAATCCTGGAAGTCGCCTGCGGAACCGGCGTGGTCCTTGAAAAAATTATAAAGCAGAACCCTGACGGCAGAAATGTGGGACTAGATCTCTCTCCGGCTATGCTGAACAAGGCTCGTAAAAGACTGAGTGGCTATGCCCATACCAATCTGGATTTGATTGAAGCAGATATTTTTGATTATACATTTCCGGATGGCAGCTTTGATATTCTTATCAATAATTTTATGATTGATCTCATGCCCTCGGATACATTTGACAAGATTTTAAAAGGATTCTACCGCGTCATCAAGCCCGGCGGTTCCCTGGTCATCTCAACTTTCGCCAAAGGGACTACAGCCAGTCACCGTTTCTGGACATGGGTTGCCAGAAAATTCCCGGACCTGCTCACCGGCTGCCGCCCGGTCGCCATTGCATCAGCTCTGGAAAAAGCCGGTTTTACGATTGAAAAACGGATTCAGCTCACACAGAATACTTTCCCCGCAGAGGTCTTCAAAGCCCGAAAGACAATTGTTGAACGGTCCGAATTACCAGCGGGTGAGGCATGATGCAGCCAGGTTAACGACCTCTAACCCCTGAGTTTTTTTTCGAGGGAATTCAGATCGGCCGTGTGCGCCTGTACTACAAGGTCCACAGTTTCGTCCGTATCTTTGCGGGAGAGGACTTTCATGGTGGAATAGATCACATCCAGCAAATGGCTTTTATGGTGGGGAATCTTCACAAACGTTTTTTTCTGACCCTTGTGCATTGCATCTAAAATCGCCTGCTGCAGATGGTCCAGTTTCAATAGTCTCAACGCAGAGATAAAAATCGCTCCTGGAAAATCCCTTCTCAATGAAGCCAGGAGTGCGGGCCCTGCTACCTGGTCCAATTTATTCAGCACAATCAATGAGGGAATCTCATCAAGGTCTAATTGTCTCAACACATCTGTAATGGTCTGATAATGAACGTTGATCTGTGGGCTTGAGGCATCCAGCACTTTGAGGATCAGATCGGATTCAGCTGCTTCTCTCAATGTTGAGCGGAAAGAAGCTACCAGGTCGTGGGGTAATTTGCGGATGAATCCGACTGTATCACTGATCAGGAATTGCTCACCCTCCAGCTCCACCTTTCGGACGGTAGTATCCAGAGTAGCGAAGAGTTTATCCTGTATATACACATCCGCTCCGCTAAGGGCACGCATCACCGTTGATTTTCCTGCATTGGTATAGCCCACCAGGGCAACTCTGAAGCGGTCGCTGCGATTTTGGCTTTGTGTAATGCGCTGTTTCTCAATGCTCACCAGGTCTTTCTTCAGCTGTGAAATTTGGGTTTGTATCAAACGGCGGTCAACTTCAATCTGGGATTCACCCGCACCGGCCCTGGTGCCGACTCCCCCCATCTGTCGCTCAAGATGGGTCCACATTCGTGTGAGCCGGGGTAACAGGTATTGCAGGCGCGCCAGTTCAACCTGTGTCCGCGCTTCGCGGGTTCTGGCATGTTTACCAAAAATATCGAGGATCAAACCAGTCCGATCCAGTATTTTGAGATCTTCCCCGGCCAGTCGTTGCAGGTTTTTCATCTGGGTGGGAGAGATTTCATCATTAAAGATGATCAGGGAACAGTCCAAAGCAATCCCGTTTTGAATAACCTCATCGGCTTTGCCTTTGCCGATAAAAGTTGCCGGGTCAATACTGCTGCGTTTTTGCGTCATACAGTCAATCACCTGGGCACCGGCCGTATCAGCAAGAAGCGATAATTCATCCAATTGGTCGGTGATGGTGGAGGTACTAAACTCCGGGAAAATCACTCCAACCAGCAGAGCGCGCTCTTTATTCTCCACTGCTGCGTGTTCCATAGACATTAGATAAATACATTTCGAGTAGGGTCAAAAGGACCAAGGCAATGAGGAACCCGTACCAAAGTTCAGTGCCATGCCGAGCCTTGTCCATTATGGCGGCCAGCTCTGCATTGTTGCTGATGATCACCGTTGTATCCGTCAGCTTTTGTCGTATTTGTTCATCTGTCATTAATTTTGAAGTCAACTCCGCTGCAGGCGGATTTACGGCTAATTCATCCAGAACGTTTTTGCCTGATATGACCGAATAAAACCCGGTCTGTGGAAATTTTTCCAGGGAGATTTCTTGATCTTCATCAGCGTTCAAAATGATGGAAGTGCCATTAGGCAGGAAAAGCGTCGTGCTATTTTTTAAATCCCTCACACTGATTTCGTGCTGCCAGCTCTGATCTGTGGTGAACCGGTCAGCGTGTGCAGCCGGACCACCGGAATAGAGGAGCAGATTCCAGAAAGGAATGAACGAGCCCTTCAGTGGAAAATTGGACCAGGTCAAATCCGGGGCAAAGGCAAACAGATCTACCAGACCGTTCGAATAGACTTGGCGGTTCCAGATGCTTTGATTGTTTTTGAGCCGGAGCATTGAATGCTGATTATCTTTCAGACCAAGAAAGCGGAAAAAACGGATGCCGGGGTCATCGGCACCATCAACAAGGGTCCTTCCAATGGCTCCTGCAATGGATTTTGTATCGATTAACTGAAAGGACTCATCCGTTAATACAACACTTCCCAGGCACTCGGATGAAATTTTAAGAAAATCCAGGGGCAGGAGTTTTTCCTGATCGCTGCCCGGGAACAGGATCAGATGACCACCATTTTCTAAAAATTTCCGGATTTTATCCTGTACTCCGTCTGAAATAGATTGTATGCCCTGCAAAATGATGATTTCTGTCTGGCGCAGATCGACAGCCGGAAGGACCGTCTCTGAATTCACGGCAATATCGAGTAAGCGGGATTCCTTGTTCAAAGCCCTGAGAGCGTTTTCGACAAAGAGTACATCCTCATTATCGTGGCTGATCATCTGGACCGTGAGTTTGTCAGGCAAGTTTACCGGGAAATAATAGACATTGTCTTCATTACGGTTATCATTCTGCAGCATGACTTTACA
>CAZIYQ010000185.1:0-5807 GCA_964543505.1 uncultured bacterium
TATTCTCTCACGCCGGAAGGCTCTTCTTACCCTTTTCCTGAGTGCAACCAATCTCGCTCTGAAGCTGCTCTCTTCAGCGCTGCAGACAGTATTCTTCTTGTACCAAATATAGGCCTGATATCCGTTAACATTCAAATAATGGCACAAATAGTGCAAAATCAACGAGCCTCCGGCGCGCTCGTTGTATGCTGGCGCCCAAATAATGAACCGGTCCAGTCGCTTTTCGGGTATTCTCACCTTGTTGATAACAAACCGCTATACTTGTACAATTTCTGATCTGAATCTTTCAAAATACTCCTTTAAGTCTACAGGCGTATATTCTTTCTCACGGATTCGAATGATCGCATCATTAATGTCTTCAACTGTATCTACAAACTCTACAGCATCAGAAAGAAATGATTTGTATGCCTGTATTTTATGTGGAATGCCGCCGCTGAGGACAATACATGGGGTATGGGTAATAACAGCAGAAATCATACCATGCATTTTATCGGTTATGATAAGCTCCCTGCTTTGAAACTGAATGAACACACACTCCATATATCGTTCAAGAATCAGATCAGGAATCACATGATATTCATGCATGATATCCTTAGCAATAACCCTATCAAACTCTCCTGCCAAACCCCTGACGAGCTTATTTTTCTCGTTCTCTGATAGAACTGCTTCCCGATCACTGCGTAATATAACCTGTACTCCGAATCGCTTGCCTTTAATCGGTCTGGGGTTCAAATAAAACACAAAATCCGGAAAAAACAAACTGCAACAATCAAGGTTAGATTGAACTGTTGCTAAACTGACAGGCTCACGGCACAGCACAGTGTAGTGACTGTCATTGAATACACCGCGATCGTTTTCAATTGATAATCGGCCCTTCTCGTTATCTTCATAGTAGGCGGTCACGGGCAAATTGATTATTTTCCTTGTTGGCAGCATGGATACCAATTGCCGTCGCACCTCAGGAAAAGATAGGCGACCGGGATACGGAGGATCTACATCATGGAGGCTGCCGAAATCCCCACTGCTATGGATCAAAATCAGGTCTGATGACCTAACATCTCCGGATATTTCCTCAAGCCGGGACAAATTGATATCATCACGATATACGCGGACTATGTCATAGTCATAGAAATTGTTCTCAAGATGTTTTTTCACGCCAAGCGTCTGAGCATGATCTCCTACATTGGCATGGGATGGAGAAAATGGCCCTATCCAATAAATTTTTTTCCTGCCCCCGGAACCATGGAAAGCACGATATTTCCACCGAACAAAATCTTTTATTCCGTGCCAAGAGATATAAGCCAGCCCTCCCATTGTGAAAAATCGATACAGCCTTTTTAGGCTGCGTTTGAATTTAGATAATCTTGGATGCATTAATAAACTAACTCCTGAATAAATACCTGGAAATCATCTTGTTTCAAGGCGGAAAACGAACATGTAAATTGAACTAGTTGGATTTCATGAGGCGATAAAGTCGGCCACCCACAACCCCAAGTCTCCACATAAAATGCCATTTAAAGCACCGATAATCCTTTTTTACTGGCCCTATAGCATTCACGATATCTCCGCACCGAAAGGCTAAATCCTGCCATCCTTCGGCAAAGGTTCTGACACCTAGGTGATATATGCGCTCAACAAATTTACGCTTCGCAGGTTGAGGCATATCATGGGCATGCTGCAAGGCCAACTGAGCAACTAACTTTTCACATTCCAAACGGCAGCTTCTCCCTTCCCAGGTATTCATCCGGTCACTAATCCGTTCTCCACCACCCCTGCGGGCACTGGCCAAAATATCGCGAACCCCAACTGCTTTGGCTGATTTTATGAGCGCGCGAATCACATATTCATAATCCTCAAAACATGTCATTGCAGTATTCCAACAGCCAGTTTCCTCAACCAGATCTCGGCGAAATGCTGAACGCAGGGTATTCGGCCACAACACACCCATTAATGCCTGAGAAACCAGATCATCCTTCAACCGCCCATAGTGAATTTCAACCGTTTCACCCGTATTCGGATCAAAACCATCAAAGCCGGTCTGAATGAAGTCGGCACCGGTATCCTGGAATACTTTGACCAGACGCTGAAATCGTTCCGGATGCAACCTGTCATCAGAGTCAAAAAACTGAATAAATTCTCCGTGGATTTCCTTAATGCCGCGATTCCTGGCTGCACCGGCACCTCGATTTTTCTGGTAAATGTAAGTGAGTGATAACTGAACTTCCTCTTCGTTAGCATGTTTCCAAGACTTTATAGCATTGCGGGTGCAATCACTTGAACCGTCATCAACCACAATAATTTCAATAGGTCGATAAGTCTGGGCCCTTACACTCTCCAATGTTTCTTCAATAAGCGTTTCTCTATTGTAAACGGGAATAACTACCGAAAACAATATGTGCTCTGGTTGCTTCATATGGTCAGCCCCAGACTTAATCGGACAACCCCATCAAACGAAGCGTGCCATTTATATCAAAGACCTTATCGCCGCTATTTTCTTTATTATTAAATGACAGAGGATGATTCCGAATACAGGTCACCAGTTTCAAATTAACCCCTGCAGCTCCTGCGACATTAATGTAATCAATAAGCCCATTGGTGTTTTCCAAAAACAAAATGGCTTTTACCTCGCTATTGCAGGTCAATAACATGGTAAAAAACGCTGAACCAACGGGACCAGCTACTTCCGAAGCTTCGTTAAACAGCGAAACCTGATCAGCCAATGAATATGTTTCAGGACATACTATAGAATATCCATGCCCGACCAGTTCCCGTTCGAGACAGGGTTCATTTACAATTTTCCTGCAATAGCCAGGGCGAAGCCTGGCTCTGGAATAATACACCTTATCACCAAATAACCGGCGTTCTGACGCTCCCTGGTAAATAATTTTCCTTCCCAAGTACTGAAGATAGTCGGCATGAACCTGATGAATCATATCGCCTAACAGTAAAGATGGTTCCGGCACAATCATTTTCTTCACCAGGATATAGCTATTACTAATTCTCACCTGCTCTAATAGTCCAGCCGCAATAAAAATTTCCTTACCGGGCAAAAATAAACCGGAAATTGAAACAGGACTGCTGCTGGCGGCACGAAAAAGAATGGGGATATCTCGATTTTCCAGTATATGGTTAAAATAAAAAGGCCATAATCTTGACATAGACTCTGTCAGAAAATGCCCGAAATGGCATGGAAACAGGATCCCTCCGAACAGTGCTGTATCCAATAACTCCATACTATTCAGTGGCGGAACAACTATCGAATCCGGAATGCGTTTCCGGTTTCTCCCTCTATATCGAGATGGTATCAGATTGCCGCTTAAATCATATAAGCCATTATGCTCCGGGCTGTAAATGCAATCCGTTACAACCTTCAGATCAGGCAATCCCTTCTGCATGCGCGGGGCAGAACAGTCCATGACACTTGAGCCACCAACAGGTGTTAATTCTGGCAACAATGCAACCAATGATGGCAAATTCAAAATCCGTGAATAGAATCTTCTTCCCCTTACCTTTACAGCGTACCGGACCTTTTCAACACTTAGCCTTCGCAATTCAACCATGGCCTCAAAATTGTTCAATCATGATTTATTCAGTGCCATCTCATTGAAAGCATCAGACTGATGCCGTAACTCATCAAAGTCACCTACAGCCTCAACGCGTCCATTCCGGAGGAAATAGAGACAGTCACACTCTTGCACGGTACTAAGGCGATGCGCTATCATGATCAGCGTCCGGTTCTTTTTAAGATTTTGGATTGCTTGCATAACTTTAACTTCAGTTCTATTGTCAAGAGCCGAGGTTGCCTCATCCATCACCAACACATCCGGGTTCTGATATAGTGCACGAGCAATACCTAATCTCTGACGTTGACCGCCGGATAGCCTAACACCATCCTCTCCTACCTCTGTATCAAGCCCATCTGGAAGAGAATCGATAAAATCATCCAAGCAAGCCGAACAGATGGAAGACCGTACTTTACTGTCATCAACTTCACCATATGGCGTTCCAAATGCCACATTGGCTCGAATCGTATCATCGATCAAAAAAATAGATTGCGGTATATATCCGAGATGAGCGTGCCATTCACGGATATTTCTACGGATATCTATGCCGTTGACGCACACCCGGCCTGATTCTGGGACAAGTAATCCAAGGATTATATTAACTAATGTGGACTTTCCACTGCCCGTAGAACCTACAAGCGCAATTGACTCCCCTTTTTTAATTTCCAGCGAAATTTCAATCAACGCTTTCTTATCTGTAGATGGATAGGAATAACTAATCTGTTCTAGGGTTAACGTTTGAAAATCATCTATCTTGATTGATGGGTCTGAAAACTCTTTTCGACGTTTTTCTATCACACCCAACTCATTGATATCTTGAATTATTTTGGGAATAAAAGCACGGGCACCATTTATTGTATTGACTGCATTAGCTGCTCTTGTCGCAAGCTGTTTTAAGCGGATCGTAGCAACGCCAAGTAGCGAGATCACAGGTAACGCGTCACCAAGAGACTCCGTTGTTTGAACTAGAATCATCAGAATCGTTAGTAACCCCAGAATTGCAAAAGTCTCAATCAAATAAGGAGTTGATTTGTGCATGGTAAAATGCTGTACAAGAGCGCCTGCTTCACGGATCAAGCTATTGCGATGCTCCCTGTTTAGATAATCTTCACATCCGCATAAGCGCGCATCAATTAACGCCCCAAACCCCTGCTGGACACTCTGAATAATCTTCTTGTTTTCCCGCCTTAATATAGCGCCGAAGACCTTGAAACGATTCTGAAATAGTCTGACAACCGCATAAACGCCAAACCCAGTAACTAAAAGACCCATCAATGCCGGACCAGGGGTACCATACACTAGTACGGGAACAATCAAGATGACCATGGTAAAATTCATGATCAGGTCAAAGGAGGGCATAATCACCCCGCGTAGCACTTGGTTAGTATCCCCCTGAATGTTATTCAACATCTCTGAAGTGCTGTGCAGCATATGCCACTCGTACGGCGCTTTTTGATAAACCTTGAACATTCTATGACTTAATTTGACCCGTTGTGATGTCACAATTCTGGACTGAACATAGTATACCAACACCAGAAAACAATTTTTAAGCACTGTGAATCCAAATAGTAAAAACGACGCCCAGAACACAATTTCTACGGTAGGAGTCTGAGGCAATTCAGAAAACCACTCACCGATCCAGCGTATTTTTGACAATGATGAAGGGTCCATAAGCATGGAGACAAACAGGGGGATCGCACCAATACTTACAGCTTCCATTATTGAAGCTACTGCCATCAAGCTCAACAAAATCCAGAAGTTTCTCCTGTCCCCTTTCGATAATAAGGGGCTCAGTTTTTTCAGGTCTGCTAACAAATCGCGCATGATCTATTTATCCATATTAAAAAATTTTATCATCTGACATACCCGATTAATGGATGTCTCATCCAAGCCGGGCCCCATAGGCAAACTTAATATCGTTTCAGAAATGTCTTCTGCCAATGGAAACCCGCAAGTAGGCATTTCGGTGGCATAAGCCTCAGACAAATGAGGGGGAATCGGATAATGAATTACCGTTGCAATACCATTTCGCGCCAGATGCCGTTTCAAGGCATCTCGTTTAGGCGCTCTGATAGTGAAAAGATGCCATACAGGCGAACTCCACTCCGGCACATAGGGCAGCACAAGCTGTGGAGTGCCTTTCAAGCCTTCGTGATATACGGACGCCACTTTACATCTCTCTGTATTGTCCTGATCCAACAGTGCCAATTTAACTCGCAGAAAGGCCGCCTGCAGTTCATCCAG
>CAZIYQ010000186.1:0-5718 GCA_964543505.1 uncultured bacterium
AGTCAAAACTACAAAAGATTTTCTCAATTGTAAAAGATTTATTTCTTTTGTTACTGTGTCATAGGAAGTATTATCAATATTTCTATAGCTTCAAACTCATGTGCCTTTTACTTGTTTGGGCCTTTCATTCGGTCAATGACCAAATAGTCTCATAATAGGTCATATACAATAAAAATGGACAAAAAAAAGGGCTGATGTACAGCCCTTTTTTTGATGAATTGTTTTTAATAATGCAGCGAAACCCCAAAGGCAATTTGCTGATAATCCTCCGGTTCTCCCAGATATTTCCAGTAATAGTCCTGCCATGAGCCGTGAATACTGAAGTGCTGATTCAGCATCATTGAAAAACCTGCGCTCACCACTTCTCTGAGGTCATTATCATAATAACCCGAATAGGGTACTGGCAAATATTGATATCCGCCGTAAATATGCATTGGAAGCATCGGCAGATGTACAACAGCTCCCACATGGTGAGCGGCGGTGCCATTAAAGCTACTACGGATGGCGTTGTTGATGCCAATCTCAACGGGGAGTTCCAGATCAGCCTCGAATATCGTATCGGATTGAAATTTCAGACTGTTCCAGTCTGTCCATTCAAATTCGTAAAATAAATTGAAGAATCGTGTACTCAAAGCAGATCCAATGTGAAATACAAAGGGACGCGTCAGAGAATATTTCCAAGTATCCGAATATGAATTATCACCATCTTGATGGTCAGAATAAGTGAAGTGATCGTTCACCCACAAAATCGTAGGAAATTGAATCGATGCACCTACCTGAAATTGAGGAATAATTCTCTGCAGAAATCCAATGGAACCACTGAAACCACGGTAAGTGGGATTAAAATAATAGGTAGAATCGGCCCATTCATTCAGCATCTCATCCTGCCCCCGGTAATATTGCAGATTTCCACCGATGTAGAGATGTTTTGAGAATTCCAGGGCTGTTCCCAAGCTGGTTACGTAGAGACCGCCATTTTCAGAAGTCTGCACCTCCGGGTTGCTATAAGCTCCTGAAAAATCTGTCTCTTTGTGGATGCCTAAACCAAACACAAAACTGCCTTGGTAAACCGGCAAAGGCATTTCTGCATAGATCCCGCCAAACCCGCTACCGGATTGCCCATTATCTCCACTCGTGTATCGACCATTTGTAAAATTGCTGCTGATGGTCATAAACCGCTGCAGCCCAAGATTGGCCGGGTTGGAGGAGTAACCGGGGATGATATCACCTGCAGCTACGGTGGCCATCCCTATTCCGCTTTGCAGAGATTGAGAACCGTTAAAACCGAAAAAAGGGCGCAAGGCATCGTATTCATTCTGTGCAGATAAGATCATCACCAGAAACGGGATCAGTATAAGTTTTTTCATTATTTAGGATTCCTCCCGGGCTTTTTCGAGATTTTTTTGCCATGCTTCTTCGGTTTGTGATTATCATGACTGCCATGATCGTTATTCTGGCTGCCGGAATGGTTACCCGAAGTAGCGGGTTTGATGGCTGTGGGCTGCGATGAGGATGAACTGCCTCCACCTGAATCACCGCTCACGTTAGATCCTCTGCCGCCGCTCCCAGGTCTTGGATTATAATTGATTCCCCGGTGCTCCTTCTTGACAGGTTCGTTATTATTACTATAATGTCCCCAGTAATGACCGTTTGAATAGGGGTAATCGTAGATCCCACCCGAATACCAATAATAGTCATCATAGTAGTAGCTGTAATCGTAATAATACGGATCATAGTAAAAATCTGACCACCAATAGTAATGACGATAACGAGGATGGTGTGAGTAGCGGTCCCACCAGAAGTCATCATCATTGTTGTAAATGTTAACATAATCACCCGAAATATACACGTCAGAATCTCCAGGAGTTTCCTCGCTATCCGTGATCACATGTGGTGTCACAACGGTGTAGCAGCCCGCTGCAAAAAGACAACACAAGATTGTAAAAATAAGTTTTTTCATGTTATTCCTTCATGTTAGTGAATCTGCTTATATGTCGACCCTGCGGGAGAGTTCCCACAGGGTCTATTTTTAAGCCCTATCCGGCTATTCGATGATTTAACGAGCTGTCCCGACAAAATAAGGGAACCCCACCATGTAACTATAATATGCTCCATCCGGATTTAATAAAGTTTCATAGTCAAGCACATCAAAGAAAAGATGACAGGCTCTGCTTTCTCCGTTGGGATTAAGTCCGTGAACCCGCCACACTCGCGTGAATTCGTTATCGTTTTGGATTTCATCATGAGATGTCTTCCCGTTCCATACGATTGTGCTGCCATCATCAAAAAGTGCCTTTCTGCCTTTAAAACCATTGCGTCTTTTAAAGTGCATGAAAACCCCTTCACCAGAATCCGGGTAATCACCTGTATTCGGATTTGAATTGATAACATCCACTCTCGTTCGAACGAGATCCATGGCTGTCAATTGGGGCCAATCTGCTCGGCGATAAAAAGTATTCAGCAGTTCGTCATTTACCGTCATGTTGAAAAAATTGGTATATTCATCGCTGCCGAGATCATAGAGATCAGCATGCACTCCCGTTATCTCTACGGTGCTGCCACTGGATTGACAGATGACGGGAGTAATGCCGTCAACCCTCCAGTCATTGATGAGATGTCCTGAATCTCCAGTTCTGCGGAAGCGTACACGTCTTTGCGAATCCATTTCAAATGGCTTATTGGTCGTGTCTGTGGGTGTGAACTGAAGCTCGCCGTCAACAGTTGCGGTGTCACCGTCAAAAACAGTCAGAACTCCGGTTATGTGCCTTTCGACAGACGCATAGATCGTGTCCGCACCGATGGCATATTCTTCGATCGTTACAGTACCGTTAACTGATTGGATGTGTCTGACCCATTTAATAGGGAATTCATAAAGGTTCTCGATACTACGACCGAGTAGATCATCTTCATCTTCCCGAGCCAGAATTGTTCCCGAATCGGCGTAGTCTGACAATCCGTCAAGACTGATTGCTTCATCTTCATCAACGAGCTGGGTTAGTATCGTATCCAAATTATCATGTGTTGAGTTGCTGTCAGAACAATGCCATGAAAACAGCCCAATCACAATAACCGAAAAAATAATTCTTGTTTTCATAATTTTCCCCTTCACTATTTTAATCTGTTTTTAGTCAGCTTTTTTTTCATCTGTTTTTTAAACTTTTGTTCAAAAAGACTATATTTTGCCCTCTGCTCGGGAGATAAAACATCATCCATGCCCTTCATGTGATCGTGCACCAGCTCAATCTTTTTACGTTCGAGGTCACTGATCTTATCCAGAATTTCATCCATTCTCTTTTTTTGGATTTTATTCGTTTCGATCATTTGATTCATCTCCCGGTATAGGTCTCTTTCTTCTTTACCAATGTCGGCAAGATTGTTTTCGAGTGTATTTACCCTTGGGAAAAAGCTCTCAGCCTGTTTTTCTGTCAAATTAAGATCTTTTGTCAGCTCCCATTTTTTAAAGATCTGAACATCTTTATCTGCCGGTCTGCGTTGCATACCCGAAAGTAAGGTTAGCGACAATACGGCAATTATCAGTATTATTTTTCTCATTTTAGCCCTCTTTTATTATGGATTCTATTAAATCTGAAGTTTGAAAATCGTCTTCTGCAATTTGCAATAGATCGTACATATCCATTTCATCAATCAAAAAGTTTACTGCCTGATCATCGGAAATCTGAAATAGTGCATCATAATCTGGAATATTTTCACCATTTTGCAGAACGGCCGCGGCTAACTCGCTGATCTCGCTTTGATGGATAAGAGTGGATGCCTGAAATGTGACGATAATGGTGACAACCAAAGACACAGCCATTCTGATTGCAGAGTGCTGTCGCTTTTTACGGTTGATTTTCTTATGGATACCAATTAGGAAATCATCGTTTGTGTTAGACTGCATGGATCATCTTCTTTAAATTATTTTTTGCTTTGTGATAGGATACTTTAGCCGAATTTTCAGAGATTGACAAAGTTGCTGCAACCTCTTTAAAACTCATCTCCTGGAATGTTCTGAGGATCATTACATTTCTTTGCCCTCTCGGTAATTTTGCAACTGAACGCATTAGTTCACCTTTTCTTCCGTCGTTTTGATCGGCCTCGTAAGAATTAATATTTTCATTGAGCTCGCCTCGAAATAAGGATAATAATTTCTGTTTTCTGTAGAAATTATTAAGTTGATTGATGACAATTCTGTAAATCCATGTTTTGAACTCTGCTTCAAACCGGAATTTCGGTAATCCAAAATAGACCCTTACGAAGATATTCTGTGCCGTGTCTTCAGCATCCTGACGGTTCCTGATGGACGACAGGACAAAACCCCTGACCCAGTTTTCATGTTTGTGCACCAATTGATTGAACGCATCTTCATCTCCACCTTGAAACTTTTTTATTAATTCGTTGTCATCCTGCATAAAATTACCACTTCGACAAGCTTAATTTAATTTGGTTACCCCGTAAATTATATTCTGAAAATATTTTCTGCCACCCAATACTTGACAAAAAAAAGTCCAGCTTCTGCCGGACTTTCAAATCAAATTACGATTTTGTTAACATTCTCTGCAGAGGGCCCGCGTTGATCCTGATAAACATCGAATTTGACTTTATCACCAACTCTCAATTTTTGTCCCCTACGAACATGTGAAATATTAACAAAATAGTCAAAACCATCCTCATCTTCGATAAAGCCCCAGCCTTTGACATCATCCCAGGATTTTACACGACCGCTAATCATGTCGCTTGCCGTTTTGATTTGATCTCAAACCCAAAATCTTTTTCAAATTCATTTGGGAAGTCATATCCTTCACGGCCTGGGAAGTGCATAATCGTTTCAATTTTTTCCCATCTCAACAGAAAATTAGCTGTAATCTGCTGCCTGTTTTGTTTTTCGGTTGGAATAGGTTTGCCTTTTTCATCAGTCTCTTCAACGATATACAACCCGGGGTGTGAAAGCCATAACCCGAACTGATCAAAGCCATTTACCAGAAAATTCCCACTTTTTACAGTTAAGCCAATATCTTTAAGAGTCTCAGGCTCACGAAAGGATATAAAAACAACATCGTCAATTATTTCATCGATTCTCATCATGTAGAAGGTGCTCCTTTAAGATCGTTAATTTGCAGGGTATAGCGTCGTAGTTGTATGTCTTAACAACGGAAAATAAGTCTTATAGATATCCTGCATTCCCTCAGGAGTAAGCGAATTGATTCGTTCATCCCTATGCAGAATATCTGACGGATCAACTCCAAATTCATAACAGGCTTCGAGTACGTTCACCCAATATTTGTTCGTCTCTAGATTTATTTCGTGCTGATTAGTGTATTTTTCAGTGACATTATGCAACTCGTCCTGACTCGGCGGAGTTTTTTTTAGTTTGGAGATTTCAGTGAAGACAGCCTTAACCATCTTATCAGCGTTTTCTGCAGAACTGCTGAAAGCAATATAAGTCTGACCGAAGTCGGTAGCAGGTTGCATATTATTAGCCCCTACCCGCACTCCATAGGTGGCTCCCATATCCTCCCGCAGAATATTTCTCAGGCGAACGTCCAGGATATCGGTTGCGGCTTTTATTTTGTAAATCTCATCAAAAGACTTGGGGACGGCCCTGTGAAAGGTTATTCTGGTCGAACTTTTATCCTCACTGCCAAAATACAGACGTTTGTGTCTTTGGAATACAGGAAAATGGTAGATGTAATCAATAGCTGTGTGGAATTCATCATTCAA
>CAZIYQ010000187.1:0-5664 GCA_964543505.1 uncultured bacterium
CACTGACCCTGATCAACTCTGTGGGATACGACTTTTGGCCTGTCCAGCCGATTACGTCTTTACGGATTCCAATTTTAAGAGAATTTGGCATGGCCTCCCTGAATTTTGGGATGTTTGAAGCCATCATCCGCAGGGGGCTTTATCACAGGGACAGGCTGGACCATGATTTGGCGGAGCAGTTTCGGAAACCATTGCGGACCAAAGAAGGCCGGCATGGTTTTCTGCAGCTGGCAAAATGCATTGATAACCGCCTACTCACCGATAGGTTAGACGAACTGCGAAAAGTTGTACTTCCCACAACAATCGTGAGAGGCGTTGCGGATGTTTATTTATCGTCAGACATATCTGAAAAGCTGCACCGGGATATCTCGGATTCCAAACTCGTAAAAATCGCCACAGCGGGCCATTATGCACAGATAGATGAACCCGATCAACTTTCTCGTCTGATTATTGAATTTGTTGAGAAAAATCCAATTGACTAAACCCAATCCAAAAGAGCAGATCCTACGGCTCGAAAGGGAGCTCAAGGCACTCCGTGAAGAGAATGAACTTCTTGTTGACAGGGTTGAAGATGTTTTTGTATTAGGCACTATTTCTGACCTAGTTAGTGAGGCTGACACGGCCACTAAAGCCATCACTTCAGTCATCGAAGTGCTAACTGCTCTAAAAGAAATGGAGTGCTGCGCCTATTTATACACGAAAGGCAATGATCTGAAGATAGGGGAGTGTCATCCGATGGATCCGCAACCAGCCCATTCTGTCCGAACTTTACCCTTGACTACTGACCTGAAAAAGTATCTCAATGGAGAAGGCAAGTTCATC
The DNA here is from genome assembly GCA_964543505.1 of uncultured bacterium. GTDB lineage: Bacteria > Fidelibacterota > Marinisomatia > SCGC-AAA003-L08 > JACNLC01 > JAADGM01. The sequence goes on from CAZIYQ010000187.1 coordinate 823, forward strand.
GAGCTCATTGGTCTTAAAGAAGTGCCGGCCTATTTGGCATTCCATAGATTTTCCGCCCCTCCAACTGCAGCTAATTTTCTTCCGCTGAAAATTAAAGGGCTACAGCGGTCAGCAATTCTAACTGTGGATTGCTCACCCGGCGGCGTTGAGCTTAAAAAGATCCTCCCGCTACTGGATCTAATCGGTCAGAGCCTGGTGACCCGACTTGAGAATATTATCTTGCTGGAAGATATTCATGCTCTCAATCAGAGTCTTGAACAAAAAGTTGAAGTTCGCACACAATCGCTCAAAGAAAGTGAAGAAAAATTCCGGTTGGCATTCAGCACCAGTCCGGATTCTATTAATATTAATCGGCTTAAGGATGGTTTGTATATTGATGTAAATGATGGATTTACAAAAATTACCGGATATACCAGGGACAAGACAGTTGGGAAGACTTCAAAGGAGATCAATATTTGGGCGGATCTCCGCGATCGTCAAAAATTAGTAGAGAAGCTGAAAAAAAGCGAGGGCGTTAATTCACTTCAGGCCAAATTCAGGATGAAGGATGGAAGAATCATTGATGGGCAAATGTCTGCAGTGGTGATCAACCTTGGCGGCGTTCCACATATCATCTCCATTACTCGCGATATCAGTAAGCAGGTTGCCAATGAAAAACACAAGACCCGACTGATTGAAAGGCAAAAAGCTATTACTCGTCTATCTCTTGAAATTGGACAGGCAAAGTCATTAAAGGATATATTCCCCGCCATCAAAAGGGAGATCAGTTCCCTGGTACATTCACCGGCGCTTTTCATTTCGCTCTTCGACCGGGAATCAGAGATGATTACTCCCGTATATATTAATATTGAGGGTGAAGAACTGGATATCAATGAGTTTCCCCCAATTCATTTTGAATCTGCAAATACAGGCCTTCAAAGTCAGGTGATAAGCAGCGGTAAATCCGTCATTTTTAATAACTGGCACAATAGCAAGCCAAAGGCATTGTTGAACTTTGAAGTCGATGAGAAAACCCGCGAGATTCGGAAGAGAAAAATCGATGAATTTGATAATTTCCCTCGCGCTGGTTTGCTGGTACCCATGAAGAGTTCCGGTGAAGTTCAGGGGGTCTTTATGATCCAGAGTCTGGAATCCCATACTTACACACAGGGAGATCTTGATTTTCTGGAAGGCGTTGCAAATGTCACTGCGGTTGCTGTACAAAACCTGAAACTCGTTTCGGATCTCGATAATAAAGTAAGTGAATTAGCCGCAGCGAATGAACACTTACAAGGACTCTTCAGTGAAAAGGAAGTTCTTTTAAAAGAGGTTCACCACCGCATTAAAAACAATTTGCAGGTGGTCAGCAGTCTGCTCAATATGCAGCTGCACAGCACAGAAGATGCAGAAGCCAGGGAAATCTTAAGGGAGAGTAAAAGCCGTATCCGCTCTATGGCCCTGATCCATGAAAGATTATACAAATCAGATGATCAAGCCAGTATTGCCGCCGGGAATTTTATAAAAGTAATTGCCGATGAATTATTCATGACTTATGAGGTAGGTTCAACCGTTCGGCTTGAAACAAAAATTGAAGATGTTGCTCTTGATATTTCAACTGCAATCCCCTGTGGTTTGGTAATTAATGAGCTACTGTCAAATGCTCTAAAATATGCTTTTCCAGCTGATCGGAAGGGCACTATAAGTCTGTCACTGGAGGTTACCGGAAATGGCCTATTGAACCTGCGCATCAGTGATGATGGAGTGGGGCTGCCAGAGGATTTCGATTTTGAGCAGTCAACAACATTGGGAATGACACTCGTAAGAATTCTCGCAATAGACCAACTGGATGCCACACTCGATATTGACGGAAAAAACGGAACGACCTTCGACCTGACCTTTCCCATTGATCAAAGCTGAACATTTTATTCACACCCGGATCGGCCATGGTACTAACACTCATTTTATTTTGAACAAACTTTACAATTACCACAACACAATAAAATCCAGTAAAAATTAAGTGAAATCAGCTACAATGATAACGATTCTTGCCCTCTAAAATACAAATATATGCGATATAGAGGTAATATTATTATTATACCGTAGATACTTAAAAAACAAATAGCTCAAATAATACCTCGTGATAGGCATTAAATGGTTTGACAGTATATTTTGAGGGTAATAAATTTGCGCGCTGGAAAAGCAGGCGAGTGTGTTGAAATGCCGCCTGTTTTAAGAAAACTACTAATTAATCGAATTAACTTGTATTTAAGGAGTTCTAATGAAAAAGATATTAACTCTCGTTGCGGTTGCCTCACTGACCTTCTGGGGATGTAACAGTAATTCAACGAGCAGTTCGTTTAATGGAATAAAGGTTGCTACTGTGACCACCGGCCCAGATATTGATGGTAATGGCAATGATGCCGCCTGGAATAGTGCTGATTCGTATACGGTCACCACTGGTGAAAGCACTGCCTATCAAAATGCTTTTGGCCCCATTGATGTGACCTTTAAAGCCGTTCAGGATGGTGAATATGTTTACTTCCTAGCTTCATGGGCAGATGCCACAGAAAATGTTGATAAAAATCAGTGGCATTATGACAACACAACAGGAACCTGGGAAAAAGAAGGCAATGAAGACCGTATCTACTTCATGTGGGATACCGGTCTCAACGGTACCGAAGGTGCCGATTGTTCCTCCATGTGCCATGTTCCTGATCCTGGTAAAATGTGGACCACCGGCGGCGGCTGGGTAGATGTATGGCATTGGAAAGCTGCCCGCACTAACCCTGTCAATCTTGCTGATGATAAATATTTTGATGGAAACCATTTAGATAATGGTGAAGAAGCAGAAGATGGCGGTCGTCATGGCGACGCCAAGACTATTGGCAGTTACAGCAACAACAATGATAATGGTATGCCTGAATACTCAGGTCCCATCACAGATGGTCACTATATTATCATTGTTGCCGGTGCGGATGAATCTTCACTGACACAGTTCGAAAATAATGCAGATACTCAAGCCTTGACTATCCCCGGCTATATTGTGAATGAAAATGCTGATGGCAGTCGTGCTGATGTCACCGCCAAAGGTGTTTGGAGCAATGGCGTTTGGACTGTTGAACTGAAACGCAAACTTGATACGGGTCATGCTGGTGATGACGTAATCTTCACTGCCGGTAACACCTACCAGGCTTCTATTGCAGTTGCCGATAATTCTGGTGGCAGTCACTCGGGCACTTTCCCGGTTGATGTGAAGTTCTAAACCCTAACAGCATAGAAGTACATAAAAGTGTTGAGACTTGCGGGAATTTTTTCCCGCAAGTCGTTTTAACCCGGAAGGAATGAGACTCATGAAACTGTTTTCAGCGTTTATCCTATCAATTTTGACTCTCTCTCTATTGTTTAGTCAGTCCGACAGTACCGCCGTTTTAGAATATACGGGTCAGCATATTTACGCCGGCGTAGAGCGCTGTCAGGTCTGTCACGAAGCCGATGACATTGGCAATCAGTTTGCCGCCTGGCATGCATCGAAACATGCCATTGCCTATGAAACGCTGAAGTCTGAAGATGCAGCCAAAATTGCAAAGGAAAGAGGACTTAAGAAACCGGCTTACGAATCCCCCGAATGCCTGGAGTGCCACGTGACCGGATACGCCGATACACTTGCACAGTATGGTGAAAAGTACAAAGTGACAGATGGTGTTGGTTGTGAAAGCTGCCATGGTGCCGGTGAGTTTTTCCGCAAAGCAGATATCATGTGCGATATCGAAAAGGCCAAAGCCAATGGCTTGATCATCCCCACTGCTGAAGACTGTCTTGCTTGCCACAATGAGCGTAGCCCTCGTTACAAACCTTTCGATTTTAAGACTTTCGATGCAAAAATTGCACATAAATTAAATCCGGAGTACAAATGTGAAAGTGCCGAAGATGAAGAAGAGGATTGGTAAACCGATGAAGCAGCAATTCCGGGACGTTTTTAAACTACCAGGGACTAGTGGTCTGTTAATACTTACCGTGTTTTTTGCACTCCTGTTGGTCCAGTGTGGAAATCGGGTTAGGGTCACTCAGCCGATTGCTTATAACCATAAGATTCATTTAACCGAAGCCGGTCTGGACTGCAGAGACTGTCACAAAGGTGTTGAGACGGGTATCCGGGCGACGATTCCTTCACTAAAGGTCTGTGCCTCCTGCCACTCGAAGATCAAGGGTAAGAGCGAGGCAGAAGCTCAGGTTGTTGAGGCTGTTAAGAGCGGCATAGAAATTCCCTGGCAGCGTATTTATAAGGTCCCGGACCATGTGTTTTTCTCACATCGCAGGCATGTAACGGCAGGTAAAATCGCCTGTCAAACCTGTCATGGAGAGGTGGAGAAACTCACCAAACCCGCGCCTTACCAGTTGATCCCTATTGCAATGAAAACCTGCATGGGGTGCCATGATAATAAATCCATTACAAACGATTGTATCCATTGCCATGTCTGATAAAAAAACCATATCCAGAAAAGAATTTTTAAAGCTCACTGGACTTGCAACCGGTGGGGCTGCCCTGACATTGGGAAGCATGACTCAGCTGTTTGCCATGTCAGAGAAAACCGTAAAGGTCCTGGCTGAAGGTCCTGGCAAGGAAACCTTTCGGGTTACTGCCTGCCGTCTTTGCCCCTGCGGATGCAGCCTCTCAGTGCGCAGAATTGACGGAGTCCCCGTCAACATCAAGGGGAATCCTCTCTCTCCTATCAATCGGGGAGGTGTCTGCCCGGCGGCTTATGCAAATTTGGAGATCCTATACCATCCGGATCGATTTACAGAACCTCTCGCAAGACCCGTGGGTCCCATCCGCAAGGATTTGAAAAATACCAGTTGGGATAA
>CAZIYQ010000188.1:0-5644 GCA_964543505.1 uncultured bacterium
CTATTTTTTTGACTTACACCACGATCCTTAAATTCTAATTTTATTAATATAAACAAACTGTACGTTCGAGCAATTCTTGTTGTTTCAAATCATAACAACGGTGTCATATTCTGCGACACTTTTAAATTACGAACAAAAATAATATATTAAATAACAATGAATTAATTGCATTTCAAGGACCGGCATCATTATTGTAAATAGATAGGCAATATGACAATTGCAAAGTGACAATTTAATCGTAAAACAAAACAAGTTAAGGAGATAAAAATGAAAAATAATCATAAAAATCAAAGTGGTTTCACCCTTATCGAACTGATCATCGTTATCGCCATCATTGGCATAATGGCTGCTGTTGCGGTACCGAAATTTTTTGATTTGACAACAACCGCACACAATGCTAATAAAAATGCTGTCATTGGCAACATTAGAACCGGACTCAATAATTATGCTTCAAATCAGTTGGCAACCGCAGGGTCTAAAACTTTTCCTGCAACTGCTTCTTTGACACTGGATGGTATTCTTGATGAAGTTCCTGATGATTGGACTTATGTTGGTGGTACCGGGATCCTGACATATAGCGGTGACGGTTCAACCTGGCTTTATACATCACCAGTCGGCGGAGATGCTTCAAAATATACTCTTGTTGCTCAATAAGTACTAACAAGAAAACTCGTTAATCTAACGAGGCAATGTTGAATGGGCTGTCGTTTTTGACAGCCCATTCCCAATTTCATGGGAAGACAAATAACGGAATCATTATCCAAAATGGAAAAATGTAAAATTAATCCAAGAAATGGTTTTACACTCATTGAGCTGGTCATCGTCATCGCTATAATTGGAATTATGGCAGCTGTTGCTGTGCCTAAATTTTTTGATATGAGATCTGTTGCCCAACAGGCCAACAAAGATAAAATTACCGGCATCATTCGGTCCGGCTTAAGCAGTTATTCATCGGATCAGCTTTCTAAAAATGGTCACAAAATTTTCCCAACGACTTCAGATCTCTCCCTCGATATAATTCTTGATGAGATTCCCGACGAATGGTCATATTCATCAGCTAGCGGTATTCTGACGTATTCTGATGACAATTCCACTTGGCTTTATACTTCACCTGTAAGTGGAGACAATTCCAAATACACACTGATTGCCCAATAATTTTATTTTCAGCCCGAATGAAGAAAAATACTCATACAATGGACATCTGTAGCTGTGAATCATGTAATTTCCGTCATTGTTTTGTAATTACCTCGTATTTCGCTTTAAATCTATATAATTTCTATTTGGATATTCTTTTGAATATTGGTTAATATTCTCGAGGGATTTCCACCTAAATTTCAGATTAACAACTACGGAATTGTCATTTAACAATTATAAAGATATTCGAGGTAACACGATGAAACATCAAAATGGATTTACACTAATTGAATTAACAATTGTTATTACCCTGATAGGGATTATGGCAGCTGTAGCCGTTCCGAAGTTTTTTGATTTTACAATAACCGCACATGTAGCGAATAAATCCTACATAATCGGAAACATCAAAACTGGTTTGAATAATTATGCCGCTTACCAAATTGTGACCAATGGTATTAAAGAATATCCTCAAACAAATATTTTAGAATTCCCGCTCATTTTAGATGAAATACCTGACGGATGGACTTATGATCAAAACACAGGAATTCTAAATTACGAAGGCGACAATTCGAGTTGGTTATATACGTCACCGGTAGGCGGAAATTCCGACGAATACACACTCGTTCCCCAATAATACATTTAGATTTCTCCACAATTATTTCTTTAGAAAACCTGCGTTAGCAGGTTTTCTATTTTTGTTGAGTCATTAAATCTTTCCTTTTGTTGATAAAGTTTCGTGAATCACTTTTGATAAAAAAAGATTCAAGGGTAAATTTAGAGGTCCGAATTTTTCCCAATTTAGGGGTTGTAGCTCAGTTGGGAGAGCGCTGCGTTCGCAATGCAGAGGTCGAGGGTTCAAGCCCCTTCAACTCCACAAATCTGTGCTAGATGGGAAGCTAGCGGTTTCCTGTAACCTGAAACCCGCTTACGCAGGATCGAAAATCGCAGGGCGGGCTCTGCTGAGCTGGCCAATTGATGTAAGTAGTGTTGACGTTTTCAGCTCTGCGCAATGTTCTGGCATCGAACCCCGTCAGGTCCGGAAGGAAGCAGCGGTAGCTGTCCTGGATATGTGCCGCGGATAACTGATACCGAGCCGGCTGCGTCAGGAGGTCTTCAAACAGAGGGTTCAACCTGCGGTGCACAGGTTTATTTCGTTGAGCAACAGTTTAGAATGACATCAGATTCTTTTTAACTTCTTAAAATCTCAAAAATAATCTGTTGATGGTTCTGTCGGTTAAAATGGTGTAATTTTCAGTCGAACTTCTTTCAATAAACGGTCACAAAATGAGTTATCAGGTTTTATCAAGAAAATACAGGCCACAGTCCTTCGAAGCGATCGCAGGTCAACAACACGTTACCCGGACATTACAGAATGCCATCCGTTTAAATCGTGTTGCCCACGGATACTTGTTTACAGGTCCCAGGGGTGTTGGGAAAACCACTGCTGCCAGAATACTCGCCAAATCCTTGAATTGCCAAAATTATCAAAACGATAAACCTTGCGGCAGTTGTGTTAACTGTGTCGAAATCACCGAAGGCAGAAGTATTGATGTTTTAGAGATCGATGGTGCCTCAAACCGTGGAATCGATGAGATTCGTGACTTAAGAGAAGCCGTCAAATACCATCCTGCTACAGGAAAATATCGAATTTATATCATAGACGAAGTCCATATGCTGACACAACAGGCTTTTAATGCTCTGCTAAAAACATTAGAAGAGCCCCCTCCCCATGTGATCTTTATTATGGCAACCACGGATCCACAAAAAATACCTCTCACCATATTATCCCGAACGCAACGATTCGATTTTAAAAGACTCACTTCAGGGGATATAATCGCTTATCTTAAGACTATCCTCGATCAGGAGGAGCTGTCGTATACAGATGTCACTCTTGAGCTTATCGCCACCAAGGCGGATGGGAGTATGCGGGATTCCCTTAGTTTGCTCGACCAGGTAATCGCCTATTGTGAAAATAATATTGAGGAGTCTATTGTAAAAGATGTCCTCGGCATTATCGAAGATTCATTATATCTGGAATTAATAATCTCCATCTGCCAATCAGATTCCGAAACACTGCTAAAAAAAATATCAGAACTCCTGGATTCCGGCTTCTCAATATCAAATTTTGTGAGCGGATTCAACGCTTTTCTGCGGAAATGTTTGTTTGTCATTTCTGATAATGCTCAAAGGATCAGACTCGATGATTCTGTTAAAAATTGGTTGCTGGAAAGTAACCAAATAATTTCAAAACATGATCTACTGCGGATGATTGACAGTATTCTTAAATTCGAATCCCGGCTCAGATATGTACAGCAGCCAAGGATAGCCCTTGAAGTACTTTTCCTCAAATTAGCTGCTATGGATTCTTCAATAATGATTTCTGAACTATTGGCTAATACACAGCGATCCTCGACCCGCCCCACACCCAAGAAGAAACCAACTGCCGCTTCCATTGCGGAACCAAGCATTGTAGACAGCCCTAAAAAACAAACGAAAGTTGAACCATCGGTTTCTCAAATCGCCGAGCCGGAACCTGAACAAAAGGTAGATAATAAAACGGATGTTGAAAATATCGATCTGGAGTCTATCACCGCAAAATGGCCAGACGTTTTGGAAAAAATCGGCCTCATCAATTTTAAAATCGCCCATTTTCTTGCCGGGTCCGAGATAATTGCTTATACCGGAAACCAGATCTCAATTCAATTAAATAATGAAAATGGCTTTACGGTCAGAAGTCTGGAAAAAGATAAACCTTCGATTGAAAATATTTTGAGTGAGGTGTTGGGAACTTCTGTTAGAATAAAATTTAAATCTAACCCGCTGAAAGTAAAAAAAGACGACTCCAAACCACTTGAAATGGAGCAGGATCATCCTCTCATGCTGGATGTTATTGAAAAATTTAATGGTGAAATAATCAGATAGGAGAATTTAATGTTTCCAAAAGGTGGAAATATGTCCGGGATGTTGAAACAGGCCCAGCAAATGCAGAAAAAAATGGCCCAGGCACAGGAAGAATTGGGCAATTTGCTCGTTGAAGGACAGTCTGGTGGGGGTATGGTCATTGTCACAGCAAACGGGAAAAAAGAATTAGTCTCGATTAAAATCGAAAAAGATATTCTTGAGGAAGAAATTGAGATGGTTGAAGATCTGATTCTCGTTGCTGTGAATCAAGCCTTGGAAAATGCTGCCAACGCTGCCGAAGATAAAATCAATTCCGCTACGGGCGGAATGCTGGGAAATCTTAAAATTCCTGGAATGTAATGACAGCCTTCCCCCCATCACTGGATCGAGTGATCCAGTCTTTCTCGAGATTACCCGGCATCGGTAAAAAAACCGCTAGGAGACTGGGGTTTTATCTACTCAGTGCAGATAAAGAATCTGTCAATGAGATGTCTCTGGCCATTTCAGATCTTATGGAGAATATACAATTTTGTGATAATTGCCATAGTATTGCTGAGGGATCCCTTTGTGAAATCTGCAGAGATACCAACAGGGACAAGTCTCTTATCTGTGTTGTTGAAGAACCATCAGATGTGTTCATTTTTGAACGGACCGGCTTCAGGGGCACCTATCATGTGTTGGGCGGTGTCCTCTCCCCTCTTGATGGTGTAGGTCCCGCTGATCTTAACCTGAAAGATTTGATTCAGCGAGCGAAGAATGCTACCGAAATTATACTTGCCATTAATGCCAGTATTGAAGGTGAGACAACGTCACTATACCTCACAAAATTACTTGTGGACCAAAATGTGAAGGTCACTCGATTGGCCAGAGGGTTGCCCGTGGGGGGAAATCTTGAGTTTGTTGATGATCTGACCTTAGGCCGTTCGCTCAGCGAAAGAGTTGTTGTCACAGATGAGTAAGAAACATTTACCTAATATTCTGTCTCTTGCCCGGATACTGTTAACGCCGCTCTTTCTTTATTTCCTTTTTTCGGGGATACCCCACGGCAAAACATTGGCCTTGATCGTTTTCATCATCGCTTCGGTGACAGACGCGTTTGATGGCCACATAGCTCGGAAATACGGTGTCGTGACGAAAGTCGGCGTTTTCCTCGACCCTCTCGCAGATAAATTCCTGGTTCTCTCTGCATTTGTTTCGTTTTGGATTTTTGGTGAGGTCAAATTATGGATGCTATTTCTCATCGCTTTTCGGGATGTATTGGTGACCGTCCTGAGGATGGTCATGCAGATGAAAGGGATCACGATGAAAACCAGTCGGGCCGGAAAGCTGAAAACGACTCTGCAAATGATTGTCATCCACCTGATTCTGGTCTATTTTGTACTGAACAGTTATCATTGGTTGCAACTGTCAAAATACATCTCCCAATATCACCTTATCTATATCATGATGGTCTGCACAACGCTGGTCACAGTATACACCGGATTTCACTATTTCCTTTATAATTATGCCCACTTGAAAATAATGTTTGGGAAAGAGTGATTTGAGATTTATCACGCGCCTCGTCTCGACTTTTTTCTTCGTGGGGTATCTGCCCTATTCACCGGGTACC
>CAZIYQ010000189.1:0-5638 GCA_964543505.1 uncultured bacterium
CCGTACATAAGCGGTGAAAAGCCCGAAATTTTTGTCCTGAAGAGAAGCACAAGTGTGGTGTCGTTTGCAAATGACGGGGGGGGTAACCTGTTCCTGTTTGGTTCTGGCTTCGTTTGGTTTGTATCCTGTACAAAGTGACAGGTATTGCCAGCGATCATCACTGAGGGTGGAATAGGCGTATGAATGTTGACCTGAAAGATGAGTTCCCGCTTAAGTCCGGTCTGGTGTATTTCAATCATGCGGCGGTGGGGGTGTGGCCCCGGCGTACTGCGGAAGTGGTGAAAGCTTTTGCCGAGGAAAACATGACTCAGGGAGCGACTGATTATCTTCGCTGGATGGCTACGGAGCAGCAGATCAGGGGCAGGTTGAAACGTTTGCTCAATGCGGAATCTGCTGATGATATTGCTCTGCTTAAGAATACCTCGGAAGGTTTGTCGCTGATCGCTTACGGCCTGGACTGGCAGGATGGCGATAATATTGTTTCCAGCAGTCAGGAATTCCCTTCCAACCGCATAGTCTGGGAATCATTGAAAGAAAAGGGCGTGGATCTGCGCCTCGCGGATGTTTCTGGCGAAAATCCTGAGGATGCCATGCTGGCTCTGTGCGATGAGCGTACGCGTCTGCTGACGGTCAGTTCTGTACAATATGGAAGCGGCTTGCGCATGCAGCTGAAGACCCTTGGTGAATTTTGTCGGCAACAGAACATCCTGTTCTGTGTGGATGCAATTCAAAGCCTGGGGGCATTGCGGTTTAATGTGCAGGAGTGCCATGCGGATTTTGTCGTGGCCGACGGTCACAAATGGATGTTGGGACCGGAAGGGCTGGCGGTATTTTATTCACGTCCGGAAATCAGAGGGCAGTTAAACCTGCTGCAATATGGTTGGCATATGGTCAAACATGCTGGTGATTTTGACCGAAAGGAGTGGGCCGCTTCGGAAACAGCACGCCGCTTTGAAGCGGGCAGTCCGAATATGCTGGGTATTCAGGCGCTGGATGCCAGCCTGTCCCTGTTTGAAGACGTGGGTATGGAGAATGTGGAAGCGGCAGTACTGGCCAATTCAGCACAACTGATCGACTGGGTTCAGCATCAGCAGGATTTGGAGTTGATTACGCCTGCTTTGGCAGACCGCCATGCCGGTATTGTTACCTTCAGGCATCAGAAGCTGGATGCACAGGGCCATGCCAGCTTATACCGTGCATTAATGAAAGCCGGTGTGATCTGTGCCAACCGTGCTGGCGGCATCCGGTTATCACCGCATTTTTATTCGGATGTCAGCGGATTTGCCCCTGTCTGGTTTCGAATCATTCGTGAGTTTCTATAATCAGTTCAGAGGGGCGAATTCAACTTCTAAGTGCACCACTTCTGGCTGAGTTAAAGACTTCTTAGATACCATAAATCCAAATTTACCCAGTGCCTTGAAGGGACGTATTGAACAAGTTATTTCGTAAGCATATCCAGCGGCGATTTTGCATTCGTTTTCAACTCACGCACAACATGTGTGTAAATCATGGTTGTCTCCACGCTCTTGTGGCCGAGTAGTTCCTGAATCTCCCGAATATCCGTTCCCTGCATCAACAGGTGGGTGGCAAAACTGTGGCGCAACGTGTGCAGGGAAGCCCGCTTGTTGATTTCGGCGCGCCTGACCGCCCGCTTCATGGCTGCTTGCAGTGTTTTATCGTAGACATGATGCCTGCGTAATACGCCGGTCTCAGGGTCGCGCGACAGCTGTGCAGAAGGAAACAGGAACTGCCATGGCCACTCTGTAGCAGCATTGGGGTACTTTCGTGCCAGCGCATAAGGCAACCAGACAGCGCCGAAACCCTCCGTTTTATCCTGCTCATGTAACGATTTTACTATCTGCAAATGTTGTCTCAAAGGTTCAACCAGTGAATCGGGTAACAGAGTGGTGCGATCCTTATCGCCCTTGGCGGCATGCACGGTGATCAGGTGATGATCGAAATCAATATCCTGAATGCGGAGCCTGAGTAATTCACCCATACGCATGCCGCTACCGTATAGCAGTTTGATCATCAGGCTGTATTTCGGCTCAACTGCAGTAAATATTTGCTGTACTTCATTAACCGACAGAACAGATGGCAAGCGCTTTCCCTGCCTTGCGCGGATCGTTACGGGAAGGTGGGCCGTATCGACATGTAGAATGTCGCGAAACAGTAGTAACAACGCATTGAAAGCCTGATTCTGGGTGGCCGCACTGACTTTTTTTTGTGTTGCAAGATAGCTGATAAAATGAGAAAAATTATTTGTGGAGAGCTCACCATTGCCCCCTTGCTCTCCTGCATAGCGGATAAAGCGAGCAATCCAGTGCCGGTATGACTTTTCAGTGCTCGGTGAATAGTGCTTGATCCGCATCCACTCGCGTAGTTTCTGCATCATCTCATCAGTGGTGCCTGCATTCGCGGCTGTGTGCGCAGCATTTTCATGATGCCGGAAATGAAAGTGATAGAGCGTGATGGCATCGTTGGCCTGTTTGAGCTGCCATGGCTCAAGCGAATCTTTGTCCGCCAGCATATCTTCAAAGCGAACCAACACCTGCTCAAACGGTTCGCCCCGGTAGTCGCAGGCAAAGTGAAGAAATTGTTCCACCCACTTCTGCATATATCCGGCAGTTTTCTCCGTCGCAAATTGCTTATCTAATAGGAACTGTCGATAGAGTTCTGTCACTGCATGTATCTTATCCATAGCCGTTATATTAAATATCCGAGTTATATATATCAATACCTAACACGGTTCCATCATTACACACTTGCTAGAAAGCAAGAAAACAAAGCGTTTGACGCAATTGAAAATCTGGACTACGCTTCAGTTTATCGGTGATGGGGGGCATATTCAGATGAATATCCAGACAAAAAGATACTTATACTCATTAATATGTTAGAGGTTTTAATTAATGGAACCAGAATCATCAGAACAGCAATCTTGGCGTAAAGAGTTCGAGACTTCCGATGAATCACAAGTCCGGCTTTTGGCTGAACCTGACCCATCGAGAACAGAACCTTTGCCTAAATCTTTGTTTGCTAAAGTCTGGCTTGATGAATGTGCTTCTGCCAAACGTGACCGCCGAGAAGAAGAAACTCTTTCAATAGCTAAAAATGCATTATCTATTTCTAGTGAAGCCAATCGTATTGCTTCGGATGATCTTGCTATCGCTGCGGCAAGTTCTGCAGCTGCCGCTAAACAGGCTGAATGCGCAGAAGAGCAAGCACGAGCCGCAGCAGAACAAGCACGCTGGGCGAAATGGGCTGCGGTTATTGCCACTGTCGCTGCTATTATTGCAATAAGCGCAAAGTAATCTGATAGTTCCATGTCAAATACCCCTAACAATCGCATCCAAGGGACGCTTCGCGCCCCTGATGCTTGGCGTTATACATAGAAAACAAAGGGCTGATTCAGAATGGCAAGAAATGCAACAAATAAATTACTTCATAAGGCTAAGAAATCTAAAAGTGATGAGTTTTATACACAATATTGTGACATCCAAAAAGAGGTCACGGCATATTTAGAGTACGACCCAGATGTATTTAAAGATAAAGTTGTTTATTGCAATTGTGATGACCCATTTGAAAGTAATTTTTTTCGCTACTTTGTTTTAAACTTTGAAAGACTTGGTTTAAAAAAGCTTATAACTACAAGCTATAAACCATCACCTGTTGCTAATTCACAACTAGGACTATTTGGAGACGATAAAACCTTACCAACGTCAAAAGGTCGACCAAAAATTACAGCTAACAAGTTTGTTATTAATTCGGTCGGTGATATAGATGGAGACGGTGAATTTAGCCTAAAAGATGTTGCATTGCAGTTAAAACAAAATAAGAAAAATGAATGGACACCGTTAGATGGTGATGGTGATTTTCGTAGTGATGAATCAATATCATTATTAAAACAATCAGACATCGTGATAACAAATCCACCATTCAGTCTTTTTCGTGAGTATATAAAACAGCTTATTGATTATAACAAAAAATTCTTAATTATCGGAAACATTAATGCTATTACATATAAAGAGGTTTTCCCTTTAATCAAAGAAAATAAAATTTGGTTAGGTACAGGAATGGGACGATGGATTTCGGGTTTTATTGTTCCAGATTCATATGAACTATATGGATCTGAAGCCCGAATTGATGAAGATGGTAATAGAATAGTTGCTACAAATAATTGTCTTTGGCTTACCAATTTAGATCACGGAAAACGGCACCAGCCGTTACCCTTAATGACAATGAATGATAACATTAAGTTTAGCTCTCACAGTAAAATTAAGGGTCAAGAGTATAAAAAGTATGATAATTATGATGCTATTGAGGTACCGTTTACTGATGCTATTCCCAGTGATTATGGCGGAGCAATGGGGGTGCCTATTACCTTTTTGGACAAATATAGCCCCGAACAGTTTGAAATCATAAGCGCAAATGACATAAGGTTAAATGAAGATATACCATTTAAAGATCATGGGCTTATAAAAGATAAAGACGGAACAATAAACGGTAAACCAACTTATGTCCGTGTTGTTATTAAACATAAAGGGAATAAATTATGAAAACAACATTGAAAACAGACATTACAGTAAAAGAAATATGTGATGGTTTTGTATATAATGAACTTGAAGGCAAAGGGTTATTTGGACTTTCTGGAAGGTTAACCATACAACCAGAATATCAACGAAATTATATCTATGCAGACGGGAAAAAAGATGTTGCAGTAATTGATTCTTTACTAAATGACTATCCCCTTGGTTTAATTTATTTTGTTAAAGTTGGAGATGATGAATTTGAAATTCTTGATGGGCAACAGCGTATTACAAGTTTTGGACGATTTGTAACAAATAAGTTTGCCATTAGGGATGAAAATGATTTGGAACAATATTTTGATGGTATTGCCGCCGATAAAAAGGAAAAAATATTACATTCAAAACTTACTATTTATGAATGTGAAGGTGAAGAAAGTGAAATTAAAAATTGGTTCCGTACAATAAATATAGCAGGTGTTCCTTTAAATGACCAAGAATTAAACAACGCTATTTTTTCTGGACCATTTGTAACACTTGCTAAAGCGGAATTTAGTAATAGTCAGAATGCAAATATACAAAAGTGGAGTGCATATATTCGGGGTAGTGCTGATAGACAGGACTTTCTTAAATGTGCGCTTAATTGGATAAGTAATGGCAATATAGTTGAGTACATGAGTAAGCACCGTAACGATAATAATATAAATGAATTAAAGACATATTTTAATACAGTAATTGATTGGGTAAGTGGTGTTTTTATAGACGTTGAAAGGGAAATGAGCGGATTGGAATGGGGACGACTTTATGAAACATATCATACGACCGCATACAACCCTAAGAAAGTATCCGATGAAGTACACAAGCTATATAGCGATCCATTTGTAAAGAAACGTAACGGTATTTTTGAATTCATCCTTGGCGGTTCAACCGACACCAAACTATTAGATATCCGTGTATTTGATGAAAAAACTAAAAGGATTGTTTATGCCAGACAAAAGAAACAGGCAGAAGCAAAAGGAATTTCAAACTGTTCACATTGTGCAATTGGTCATAGTGCAAACAGAGGTAAAATATGGGCAATTAAAGATATGGACGCCGACCATGTAACCGCTTGG
>CAZIYQ010000190.1:0-5620 GCA_964543505.1 uncultured bacterium
AAATAGAACAATCGCTTCGAGATGGGCGCGGCTAAACGCCGCACCCCTCAAGCGAAGCGTTATTCAGAATAAGTACAAAATCGCTGAGGTAAATGATGCTGAATCCGAGAAAGATATCGATTATTCAATTGACGCTGCGATGCCTCTTTCTGAGGTATTTCGAGAGGCCACTGAAGTCACCCCTTCCTTTATACAAACAGATTGGAATGATCATTTCCGACCCTTTGTCGAAACAGAGGAAGAATTACGAAAAATTCGAGACAGGCTTGACCAGAAGATTTGCAAAGTAGAAAGTATTTTACGAAACAAATGGTGGCGTTTTACAATATAAACCAAAGATAAGACTCACCATTGTTGATATAATTATTACTGTTATTGGTGCAATCCTTACCTATTTGTATCCTAACCCTTAGCTCTGCTCCTTTCGCGAGGTTCGCACGAGGAATGTAGAAGTTATGATCATGGAGAATTCCCCACATAACTTGGCACAGGAGGATCAAACCGATGAAAGATTTTACTAATGACTTTATGCACGATATTCCGCGCGGCGTAGCAACGCGCTATCTTAAACAGCAGATGGTGCCGCAGGCACGCTTCCAGGAGACAGGTTCTTTAATTAATAGCAAGGTGCTTTCCTATGACCCTGCTAATCCGGGTAGTAAAATCTTATTTGGCTCACTGGATGATAAGCTGATCGGCATTGAGGATAACCGCCACATTTTGACCGTGGCAGGTTCACGCGCCGGGAAGTCCGTAACCTTAGTCAGCAACCTTCTTTTCTATCGTGGCAGCATTCTGGCGACCGACCCAAAGGCTGAGCTGGCGAACATCACGGCTGAACGGCGCGCGGCGCTGGGGCAAAAAATATACGTCCTTGATCCGTTTCATTATGCATCTGATCGTATAGCTGGATATCGGGCATCTTATAACCCGTTATCTGTCCTTACTCCCAACAGCCCAACCATTATCGAAGATGCGAGTCTGATAGCTGATGCATTTGTTGTTCAAGCAGCAAATGCAAAAGATCCGCATTGGGATGAAAGCGCCAAGAACTTTATTGAAGGTGTGATTCTGCATGTGGCAACCGATCCCCATTATGATGGACGCCGTCATTTGGTGACAGTTCGCGACCTCATCAAAACTGCGATGATGCCTGAATCCCTGCAAGAGGATGAAAAGCAGGATGAAAACCCGATGTGCGCTCTTGAAATCGAAATGCTCGAAAATGCGCAGCGGCTGGAGCGGGACGAGGTGTCCGCAGATTTGGCAAACGCCATTGAAGGTGCGGCACGTGATTTCTATGAAAAAAGTGACCGCGAACGAGATAGCGTGCTTTCGACCATCCGGCGGCATACCAAGTTTCTGGATTATACAGCTATGCGTAAAATCCTGACCGGCCATGATTTCGATCTCGCGGATTTAAAGCGAGATCCGAATGGTGTCAGTATTTATCTCTGCTTTCCGGCAACGCGGGCCGAGATATGCAATCGCTGGCTTCGCCTGTTCATCAACCAGCTCTTGAACGCGATGGAGCGGGAAAAGGCAAAGCCCCCTGCTCCGGTGCTGGTCTGTCTCGATGAATTTCCGGTGCTGGGCTATATGCGCACGCTAGAAAACGCGGCGGGGCAGATTGCGTCCTACGATGTAAAGCTGTGGGTGGTGCTCCAGGACTGGAGTCAGGGCAAGGCTTTGTATGGTGAGCGGTGGGAGACCTTCACCGGCAACGCCGGAATCCTGCAATTTTTCGGCAATAACGATCTCGCCACGACGGAGTATGTTTCAAGGCGGCTTGGTAAGACGCAGGTGGAAACAGCGCGTCTTGGCGAAGTCGGACGGGAACAACAGGAAGCAGGTTTAGATGGCCGCTCCAGTTCAATCGAGCTTCACGATTTGTTGACCCCCGAAGAGATCAGCCGCCATTTCGCACGCAATGACCGCCTTAAAAGGCAATTGGTGCTCTGGGCTGGTTATCATCCGATGATCCTGCAAAGGGTTGAGTATTTCGATGAAACGAGTCCGGTCTACAAAGCGTTTGAGGGGAAATTCGCCGCCCCGTAACGGGGCGGTTCGTTCGATTTCACTTATTCAGCAACCCCGTAATTCTTTCAGTTCTGTACCTCAATAGTTTTTCTATATTTGACTCCCACCCCATGGGTAATGGGGGTTTATTCCATTTCAGCCCACCATACCAATTGGGCACAAGTGACTCATTGAACCCACTGCGGCCATTAAGTGGAAATTCACCGTAAAGATCAATATAGCGTTTATAAAATGCTGCTTTTATGGCTTTTGAATTATCCGTGGGCCTTACCGTGCCCTTTGGTAATAATGCCACGTTACAGGCACATGAGAAATCACCGTACGGGTACAAGTCTTCCTGTACTGTTGAAAAAAATTGTCTTTCAAACTCAACTTCTGATTCCTTATGCGTAAATATATGAGCCAGCTCAAACTCTCCTAGGCCCGTATCCCTCCAATTTGGTCCATTGTAGGTTTTTCCATTTTCCAGAAAGCACCATAAATGGCGTGGGAATGTGTTATCATCGATTATTGCCATGTACTCGATGTTATATGATTTTTTTTTACCTCGCCCACTTATGTATCGTCTAACACCAGGAAAAACACAAGCAGAGCCATTAAATAGATAATGATCTACTTCAATTTTGTTAGTAAATAACTTTTTAAAGTAGTCATACTCTTCAATATTTCGTAATTGTATTCGCTCGACTATTTTAGGATGTATGTGATATGCGAGATGCGCCAATACGGAACAAATGTCTTTTTCAAATTCGGCGATCCTATTTTTTATGAACATTTAAACGCACTTCCTTATTAACATCGTTAAATTGTGCAACTTTATATAACCCGGATAGCATTAACAGGAAGTGAAGGCAATAATTCGAGCGGAACTACATCTGCTTTTGCTTATCGAATGTTGTTGGTACCCTTATTCAGGCTTTGGCCTGCGCGTGAGGTTAATGCCTTGCGCGTCGGCCTGCTTCCTTTCCTTATTTCCAAATAACCGAGCAACAGCGACATCATCGCCATAAAGATAAGCCATCTCTGAGGCCAGCCTTCCTTTATGATCGCGCAGAAGAAAGTCCATATCATCATTTTTCAACAGGACTCGAAGAACCCCGCGTGCCTGGCAGGCCGCAGCGATATGGAGTGCCGTTGATCCGTTCTCCGGGTCTTGCCACGTCACGGGAAATCCCTCTTCAATAAAAATCTGAAGTGCATCTGTATTGCCGCGCTCTGCTGCTTCCAGGAATCCTTCACCAAGTCTGAGCATTAGCTTATCTTTAACATGCTCATCAGAGTCGGAAAGCATGTCCTCAAATTTCTTTCTGATATCCAGATGGTGCAACTGCTCCGCAGCCATTTTTTCCCAGCGCCGCCGTCTGAGCGCCGGGGTTTCCTCAATTCTCCCCTCACGTTTTGCAGCCTCACGCTTTTGCTTGATGCGCACCCGCAACTGTTCCATTCTCCGGAGCAGTCGCTCTGCTGCATCCTCCTTCAGATTTGCCAAGTGTCTGGATGAATGTTTACGCATAACTACGAATCCGGCGATCTTTCAAATATTAAAGTGTTCTTTGACGTTTCTATTTTGACATTATCGGCGATAGACGGCTGGTCACTGTCATCATCTTCCAGTTCTAAAGGGAAATCATGATGAAGAAGAACAAGGCATGTTATCGGTTCGTCAGACCAGTGTCTCAGATTCAAAGCCAGGGTAAAATAATATCGGTTTTTGTCATATATTTCGTTTTTCAAAAAGAAGAACAAATTATCTTCCGGAGTTAAGATTGCCCAGCCTCCATGTTTGACCCGACTTTTGCGCTGTTTCTCTCGGTCATGGGGCAAGCGTTCTCCGAACTGTGATGCTGCTGTGCTCTCGAAAAATTCTTCGGTTTCGACGACCTGGATCAGGCCATCTTCAGTGGGGCGTTGAAGAGTCAGTTCGCGAATAATAAAAGCTTCTTTGTCGGTCTTTCGCATTGAATAAACGCCTTGAATTTTTTCAGCCGGAACAATGCATTTGGAATCGAGTTTCTGAGATAGATATTCAAGGAGCCTTAACGGAGCCTGAAACCCTGGGCTATATTCGTTAAGCTCATCTTTTGAGAGAAGTTCAAGGTCTTCGTCGGTCACAAATTTCATGATCCCTTCGAGGGATTGGTCTTTTGGAACCGGAAATTTCCGCCCCCCTGTTTTGCTGTTTACACCTTCGACAAACTGGCGAAGACGTTCCGGCGGCACAATTACACCGGTATATTCATCAATAGCCTCGCTAACATCATTCCATGTGAAATATGCACCGTCATGGCTCCGCTCATACCGGTGATAGGCCCGCAAGGCATCCCGCAGGCGATTAAGTTGCCAATCTGAAAACTTCACTTAAAAAATCCTAAAGACTCCTTTTGTCCCGCGCGAGGAACGCACGAGGAATATGCCACTTGGCTCCCGATAAACTTCCCCCTGAAAAGTAAAGCTGGAGGCTATCACTATGTCAAAGCGGATTATATCACCATTCGACGGAAAGCCGCTCACAGAGCAGTTTACTGATGAAAGTGGGAATACGGAGTTTTTGATTACGCCGCAAGCGCTTACGCCGCTGCGGGTAAAACTGGCCGAGTTCCTTGCAAGCCTCAGCGCTCTGGGTTTGATGGCAGGTGGTCTCTACGCCCTTGATGTTGCCCATCATCCGGCAGATTGGCTCTGGGGCGCGGCCTTTTTCGGTCCATGGCTGGCTTATCCGCTCATGGACTGGTTATGGCGTTTGTTTCTCCACAAGGAAACGCACCTTGTCATGACCATTGATCAATTCAAATTACTGAGTTGGAGGGGCTGGCAAAGCTACGACCGGAAGCTCCCACACAGATTTGTACTTGTTCCGCATGACAAAACCCAAGTGGAGAAGGATGCGCACGATCTGGCGGTACGGCTAGGACAAGCGCGCGGACAGGTGGTCGCACCAAAACGCTATTACACCGACTCCTATCACCTGTCCTTCGAATATCTAGGCCAGCGTAACGATGTGCTGACCGTATACGGTCACAAGGAAGCGCTGGAAATTCTCGCACGGCTCAAAGCTTGTGACGAAATATTGGATGCTGAGGCCCGCATGGGGGAAGGCATTGCACTGTCCCCTGATGACCAATGGAACGATCAGCCGGGAGGAATCGAATGACATCAAACTTTCTTAAAGGAGGCGCTTAGCCATGAATAATGATCCTATCTCGGTGTATGAGTTCTTCTTTTTTGGGACGATTTGCCTGTTTGGCTTTGTTGTCGCTTTGGTTGTCATTGCGAAAGTGATGGATTGGCTATTCGATGTTTTAACCGAAATTTGCAACCGCCTTACGAACTACCTTTCGGCTGCCATCATTCGGCTATTGCAAAGTTTTTTCAACTATGGACTCCAATTGTTGCGGCTCGTTTTCGCGGCGATTTTCGATCCGGTCAAACAGGTCTTTGCGGAATTGCGGGTGTTATTCCTAGATTGGCTGGAACTCCGGCAACTCTACTGCAAATACTTACGCAAAGAGTTCAAGTGCTTTCACTTCTTTCGACCACAGATGAGTGGTGAAGAGGATGATTGGGAGCAACAAAAAAGGGG